>DTZC01000056.1 GCA_012961565.1 Dehalococcoidia bacterium | reverse complement strand
CTATAAAAGCCTTTTTAGCTGCATTTGCTGCAGAAGGTCGATGAAACCAAAAGCCAATAAGCAGATATGACCCCAGGCCAACACCCTCCCAGAAGAGAAACAGGAAGACAAGGTTGTCAGCCATAACCAGGCCCAACATACAGGCGGTGAATAGAGACATAAAGGCAAAGTAACGATGATAGCCGGGGTCACCGTGCATGTAACCCTGAGAATAGATTTGTATCATCAGGCTAACGAAGCTAACCAGCACCACCATCACCGCCGTCAGTGAATCAACCACCAACCCGATGCGTACACTCAGGTCACCAACTACCAACCACTGGATATCAGGTATGTCTAGCTTGTGTCCCGGAGCAACCAGAACCTCCGACAGCACCCACAGAGAAAAGACACAGGCAATGCCAATACTACCGATAGTCACATAACCACTGAGCTTGGGGCGGTTGTAAACGAAGGGTCTCAGGATAAAGGAAATAATGATTAAGGAAATGAGAGGCAACAAGAAGATTAGCCACGGTACTTGGTGAGGCATTAGAGTTTCCTCAAGACCTCCTCGACAACATGCACTTTTTCTTCAGATACCAGAATACGATAGCTGGCTAATTCGCCAGCGCCAGGCTTCTCTAGGTCAGGCAAAATCCGTGCTGGTATCCCCTCACCTTCAAAAAACTCCTTCCACATCTCGGCTATAATCAAATTAGGTGCTGCTTTGACCTGTATCCACATATCGCACGCAGTCCACCAGGAGGAGAGTTTTTGCTGCCATTACCAAGACTGTAGACCCAAAGTAACCCAAAAAAGATTGCTTCCTTTCGTCCCGCACGATGAAAACGATATCAACCAATTTACCATTTCATTAAGTCAAATTTGTCGACATCGACAGACTGGCGACTTCGATAAATAGCTATGATTATAGCTATTCCCACAGCAGCTTCTGCTGCAGCTACCACGATAACAAATATGGCGAATATCTGACCGGTAAGCAGCAAAGGCACCACATAGCGGGAGAAGGTAACCAACGAGATATTCACTGCATTGAGCATAATTTCAATACACATCAGAATGACTACAGCATTGCGTTTAGCCAAAACGCCATATAGTCCAATAGAAAAAAGTACTGCAGATAAGGCTAGATAATGTTCCAGACCGACTGACATTTCTATTTCTCCCTTATCAGCACAATGGCACCTAGGACTGCTGCCAAAAGCAACACCGCCGTGATTTCCACTGGCAACAAAAAACCACCCCTACCAAATAGACCCTCGCCTATAGCCATGGTCGTCGGCGTCTTCGGTGACTCACCACTCACTAACCACTGGGTACTCATCACAGTGAAAATCAGAGTGACTGCAAGCAGTAAACATACTATCAAAGCTGGAATGCGTAGCCTTCCAGGCGGATTGCCATGCCAGACTTCGCGCGTCAGCATTATCGCCACAATAATCAGTATCGAGATAGCCCCCACATAGATGAGAACCTGAACTACAGCCAGAAAATCGGCATATAAGGTCACATATATTCCAGCTACAGTCAGGAAAAGCAAAACCAAGCTGAGAGCTGCTCGAAAGATGTCACGCAGAAGGACAACAGCCAGTGCTGCACCAACTGCTACTGCAGCCAACACCCAGAAAATGATATCAAACACCTCGCCCTCGTTTTTTGCTCAGCGGTATTAGTCTCAACTTCTGGCCACCTTCATCCCTCTCCTTGTCCCCGTAAATAAGCAAACTCTGCTTGGGTAGAGCTGCCTCAATCTCAGGGCGGGCATAACCGCTAGGTCGCTTGTTGAGCGGCTGGAGCTCTTCCTTACTCCATACAAGGTCTCCCCGTCGGTACTGCGCTTGCTCATAGCTTACACCCATAGCCAACGCCTCATAAGGACAGGACTCGACACACAAGCCACAGAACATACAGCGCCCGGCATCTAACTCAAATTTATCCACCACATAATTGTTTTCGCTACCCACATGAGTGGCAATCTCAATATTTCCTTGGGGGCAACTCTTGGCACAAGTAGCGCAGCCCGTACACCTGTCAGGAAACCACACCAGCTCGTTCCCCCTTATGCGCCTTGAGACAACCAACTTTTCTTCTGGATACTGCACAGTAATCGGAGGGCGAAACAGATGCTTGAATGTTATCGCCATCCCCTTGGCAATGCCGATGCCGTATCTCTCAAACTTCAACTCTGCCGCCTCCCAGCGTGAACAATTTTGACCACATCAGAATCAGACCAGCAGCTAAAATGAGGTTGACTGCCCCCATTATCCACAGCATAGTCTCTGGTAGCCACAACACTTCCGCAGCTATCATAAACAGGTTGATTATCGCCATAGGGAGCAGCCCTTTCCAAGCGAAAGCCATCAACTGATCCACACGCAACCGTGGCAGTGTCCCACGTATCCATACGATAGTGGAAAACACTACCAAGGCTTTGATTACAAGCCACATTATCGGCGGCAGCAATGGACCCTGCCAGCCACCTAAGAAAAGAGTGGCTATAATGCAAGAATATGCTAGTGCATGCCCGTACTCACCGAGGTAAAACATAGCAAACTTCATACCTGAATACTCTATATGGTACCCGGCAACTATCTCAGAATCAGCCTCAAGGAGGTCAAACGGGCAACGGTTTAACTCGGCGAGTGTACCCAAAAAGAAGATGACAAAGCCCAAAGGCTGCAGTATAAAAAATGGAATATCCTGTGAAGCTACAATCTGAGTCATCGACAGTGAGCCAGCCATCAAAACTACGCCCACGATTGCCAAAATCAGCGGCAACTCATAGCTCACCATCTGGGCTACTGTACGTAGAGCTGATATCAAGGCATATTTGTTGTTGGATGCCCAGCCCGCTGCATATATACCAACCACGGATATAGAGCTGATTGCCACCACATATACTATGCCCACATTCAGGTCTGCTAGTATGGCTCGTTCACCAAATGGCACCACAGCAAAAATCATCAGCACCGGAACAAACACGATCACCGGTGCCAGCCAATGAAGCACCTTATCGCCCTTCTCCGGTACTACGTCTTCCTTAAGCAAAATCTTCACTGCAGTGGCGATTGGCTGGAAGACCCCCTCCGGCCCAAGGCGGTTAGGACCCAGGCGAATTTGAAACCGACCAAGCAGACGTCTTTCATACCAGATAAAAACTATGACCATGGTCAAAACGAAACCCAGAATAACTACTATGCCAACTATAGCTGGGACAACATACGCCAACCACTCCCATCCGGGCAGTATAGTAGCTAGCCACAGGCGGAACTGCTCAAGCAGTGTCATTACCGGTCTATCTCTCCTAGACAGACATCCATGCTGCCGAAGGTGACTATCAAATCAGCTACCTTCCAGCCGATGACCATATCTTTCAGCGCGGTCAAGTTAATCAATGTCGGAGGACGAATATGAAATCTGTAAGGAGCAATAGAATTATCGCTAACCAGATAAAAACCAAGCTCGCCTTTAGGGGCCTCTATGTGCCCGTAGACCTCGCCTGCTGGCGGTCGCAGCAGCTGTGGTACTTTAGCATAAACCTCCCCCCCAGGTAACTGTTCCAGAGCCTGCTCCAAAATGCGAACGCTCTGCCTCATTTCCTGCATTCTAACCCAGTAGCGGTCATAACAATCACCGACATTGCCTACTGGCACTTCAAAGTCAAAACGGTCATAGATAGAATAAGGGTCTGCTTTACGAATATCCCATTTTACACCGCTAGCTCGAAGCACTGGACCGCTGGCTGCTATGTTTATCGCTACATCCCGGGGCAGGATGCCGACACCTTTAGTCCGCGCCAGCAAAATCTCGTTCTGCGACAGCAGCCACTCGTACTCATCAATGAATGTTGGCATCTCAGCCACAAATTTCTTCAAGGCTGGCAAAAACTCCTCGGGTATATCTTGGCTGACACCACCGATGCGCATATAGTTATAGGTAAGCCGTTGACCACAAACCATCTCAAACAAGTCCAGCAACTTTTCTCGCTCCCGCCACATATACAGCACTGGAGTCATCATAGCCCCAAGGTCATTAAGGAAAAAACCGATTGCCATAAGGTGGCTGGCAATGCGCATCATCTCCGCCATGATAATCCTAAGGTACTCAGCTCGTTCAGGAACCTCTATTTGAGCAAGTTTCTCCACCGCTAAAACGTAAGCGAAGTTATTCGTCATTGAAGCTAGATAGTCCAACCTATCAGTAAATGGGATATTCTGAGTATAAGTGCGTCCTTCAGCTAGCTTCTCGATGCCACGGTGGAGATAGCCAACAACAGGTTCGACATCAACCACCACCTCACCATCAAGTGTAACCCTCAAGCGGAAGACGCCGTGAGTCGAGGGGTGCTGGGGACCTACATTGAGAATGAAAGGCTCTGTCCTTATCGCCATATTACAGATAATCCCTTCGCAATGGATGCCCAACAAACCCTTCCCAGAGCAACAGACGTTTCAAATTGGGGTGTCCTTGAAAAACAATCCCCATCAGGTCGTAAGCTTCTCTTTCTTGAAAATCAGCCGCCCGCCATAAACTCACTACCGAAGGCACTACAGGCTTATCTCGGTCATAGCACCTCGTCTTCAAGACCAGACTATGGTTGTGCTTTAACGAGACTAGGTGATAGACAACCTCGAAATAGTCCAGATAGTCAACAGCCGCAAGATTAGTAAGGTAATCAAAATCAAGACCTGGTGTGTTCTTCAAAAACTCTGCCACCTGATAAAGAGACCGACTGTGAATAACAACAGACATCTCGTCAGCAATGATAACCGAGTCAGGGAACTTATCTGCTATCCTGTGGGCTATCTCTTCACCACTTAAAGCTGCAGTCATGTCCGCTTTATGCTTTCCCTCATAATTTTCTCGTGTATTTTTCTTATCCCGTGAATTAGTCCTTCAGGACGGGGTGGGCATCCTGGCACATAGACATCAACCGGGATTATGCGATTAATTCCCGGAACAACACTATAAGACTCTCTAAAAGTGCCACCACTGATGGCGCAAGCACCCATAGCGATCACCCACTTAGGTTCAGCCATCTGCTCATAAACCATTTTCACAGCCGGTGCCATCTTCCAGGTCAAAGTTCCTGCAACAATCATCAAGTCGGCCTGTCGCGGTGACCAGCGAAAGATATCCATACCAAAGCGGGCTATATCAAAACGTGAGGTGGCCGAGCCAATCATCTCAAAGGCACAGCAAGCCAAGCCAAACATAAGGGGAAATATTGAGCGTGACCGTGCCCAATCGAGTACATAGTCGACCGTTGTCACCAGAACATTGCGCTTGAGCTCTTCATCAAGCCACTTGTCAGGGTCAGCTATCGGCTGCTGTGAAGCCTCGATTAGCGAATTAATCTTCAAACCCTCAGCAATATCAACATCGCTGGGAACTGAAATTTGATACCTCTCTATTTCCATTCCAGAGCCCCTTTAAACCAAGCGTAGACATATCCCACCATAAGAATGGCAAAGAAGACGACTATTACAGCCAAACCATAAACACCTAGTCCCTTGAGATTAACCGCCCAGGGATACAAGAACACAGTCAAGACATCGAAGGCAACGAAGAGAATAGCAAAGAAGTAATAGCGGAAGTTGAACTGGACCCAGGTCTTGCCTATGGTCTCCATACCACATTCATAAGTGGAGACCTTGGTCGGGTTGCTTTTCTTGGGAACAATACCAAAAAGGGCAAGGGTCAGTGGCAGAAGCAAAGTGCTGACAGTGAACAGGACAGCTATGATAAGGAGTATCCCGATGTAACCAAAGTCTGCTAGCAAGTAGTCAGGCCCCCCTATCACAAAAAACGTCGCCCGCAAGTATAGCATACTGGCAAAAGAAAGGGCAAAGCTTGACTATAGAATCAGTCAATGTATAATAATGGCTGTTAGGATTCCGGCAATGCGCATTACAGGTGGCATAGCCAAAGGACAACACCTAAAAGTTCCCAAGAACCGGTTGGTTCGTCCCACAACTGAGCGAACCAGGGAAGCTATCTTCTCCATGCTGGCTTCTCTCACCACTAACTGGTCATGTGGGCTTGATTTGTTCGCCGGCAGTGGTGCCCTCGGCATCGAAGCCCTCAGCCGCAACGCCGAGTGGGTTGATTTCGTAGACCAGGAACACAGATGTTGTGCCATCATTAAACAAAACCTGGATAAGATCGGGTTTTCTGGAAGAGCCCACGTCTACTGCTGTAGCGTATCTAAAGCCCTCACTTTTCTGGCAAATAAATACGACGTGATATTTGCAGACCCACCTTATGCCGACACGTCCTTAAACCATTTGCTGGTACAACTTGCTAGCTCAACAATCATCGGGGATGAGTCCCTGGTTGTAGTTTCTCACTCTTCGCGTCTGCCACTCCAGAATAACTATGACGGGCTTATCCTGGTAAAGGAGAGACGATACGGCGACACTCGAATCACCATATTTGAAAAACGGGTTGCAGAAAATCGAGGCTTCTCAGCAAATGAAGGAGGTTAGGTCTTGACCACAGCTATTTATCCTGGCAGTTTCGACCCCATTACGCATGGACACCTCGACATCATCAAGCGCGCTTCAGCAATGTTTGAGGAGGTAATCGTTGGAGTCTACGACAGACCTGAAAAGCAGCTTCTCTTCACCACCGAGGAAAGAGTGCAGATGGCTCGACAAGCAGTGGCTCATCTTGGGAACGTTCAAGCGCAGTCCTACAGCGGTCTCACCGTTGACTTCGCCAAACAAGTAGGAGCTAAAGTCATGGTTCGGGGGCTGAGGATGAGTTCTGACTTCGAACGGGAATTCGAGATGGCGATGATGAACAAGAAGCTGGCACCTGATATCGAACTGGTCTGCCTAATGGCAAGCTTGGAATTCCAATTCCTCAGCTCCAGCCTGCTTAAGGAAGTAGCCCAACTCGGTGGCTGCCTCCAGAATATGGTACCAGACCACGTTGCTGACGCTTTGAGAAAGAAGTTCGCTTCACAACTTTGTCACCCTACTCCTAAAGTAAGCACGCCTTAAGAAGGCAACATGACTACCAGGAATACCGGCTAGTCAAAATGAAAGCTTAAGGAGGTTTTAAGAAATGGCTTACAAAATCACTGATGAGTGTATCAACTGTGGCGCCTGCGAGCCGGAATGCAAAAACCAAGCCATCAAAGAGGGGGAATCTATTTACGAGATTGACCCTGCCAAGTGCACCGAATGTGTCGGCTGGTTTGAATCACCTAAATGTGCTGAAGTGTGCCCTGTGGACTGCTGTGTTCCGGACCCAGAGCATAAGGAAACCCGCGAACAGCTACTGGAAAAGTGGAAGAAGCTTAACCCAGGCAAGACTCCAGAGGTCACATAACCAGCAGCAACGTTTAGCTAGCACCGGGTTGATACTCGCATTCAAATAGCGGTTATTTCCCTACTTCAAGAGGTGGCAACAAACAACCTCAGTGAGGGAGAGAACCTTGAGATGGTTCTTCCTGCATTCGACAGCTAATGTTGACTGTATGAACCATCGCCACGGAAGCCGGGGACAAAGGTAAACAAAGGGCAATATGAGTGCTTACTATTGACTACGACCTCTTGGATATCAGAGATGGTGAGCGGATACTGGATGTTGGTTGTGGCGAAGGTAGACACAGTTGGGAAGCATGCAAGCGAAATAATTGTTTGGTTTATGCTTTAGACATCGATGAGGTCAGTCTGAAAAAGGTACATTATGCCCTGTATCTCCTCAAAGAACGAGGCGAAACTAGGGGAAACTGGATTATTATCAAGGGTGACATTCTGTGCCTTCCTTTCAAAGAGGACTCCTTCGACAAAGTCATCTGTTCTGAAGTCTTAGAGCATATCTCTGATGACATTCTGGCTATCAGGGAATTGGTGAGGGTGTTGAAAGACGATGGTATCTTGGCGGTCAGCGTGCCCTCATATCTAACTGAAACCCTTTGTTGGAAACTAGCCAGAGACTACCACGACAAACCTGGAGGTCATGTTAGAGTATATAAAGCCAGGGAGGTTATCTCCAAGCTGCAGCAAAACAGGTTACATATTTATGCAGTCCGACGCAAACATGCCTTGCACTCTTTTTACTGGATATGCCGGTGTTTCTTCGGGGTGAATAATGATAAAGCCCTAATTCCATTGCTTTATTACAAATTCTTAGTGTGGGATATACACAAAAGAAGTAAGCCCATACAACTACTTGACAGCTTCCTCAATAACTTCTTCTCCAAAAGTCTTGTCCTTTATGCTCGCAAGACCCCAAGACAAGCACAATTCAAGAGTCCACCCTAGAGTGCCATAACTAGCGAATTTCTTATCATGACTGTTCCGGCTTCGGCTTACACTTAATCACAACAATGTCGCTGAGCATGGGAAGCTTGGATGCCACCTTGTCCAATAAATTTAATACGGCAAGAGCTGCCCCCCGGGGGCATTTGGACAGACACAGCCCCCACCAAGGAAAGCCAAAAAATAGTGACACTCCAGTTACTTGTTCCACCTGAAAGTACCTGTTGGTAAGACACAAGAAAAACGAATAGTCAAATTTGCAGGTGTGGTCTGAGGGCACTTCCCACGGCATTCTCCTCTGTGTATCTTTAAAACCCAACTTCTTCCTCAGCCACCACACCATCCTCCCCAACCTGAATCCGAGACTGGCAAAATTAGCTACGGCTATTATCGCTCTGCCTTCGGCCTTGAGTACAGCAGCCATCTGGCTCATGACCTTTGCAGGGTCGATAAAATGGTCCAGAGCCCCTTTACACACAACCTTGTCCAAGGATTTGGCCCGGAATGGCAGATGTTCTCCTACACCACGGACTAGACTCAGCTTCTGCCCGTTTGCAGCTATATGATTGTTGGCATGGGCTATCATCACTATTGATGGTTCAAGACCGATAACTATCGCTCCACATTTAGCCATTTCCACTCCGTCAATACCTCTACCACAACCGACATCCAGTATGCCCTCTCCTGCTTTAGCATCCACGCTCTTCAGCGTAACCTCGTTCATCCTGCGAAACAAGAATTCCACATCAGGATAAACTACCTCAGGCACCACACCTCTATCATCCCACTCTAGGTCAAGCTTGCATTTATTTCCTTGCCTAGTCAGCAGGTCATCCATTTTCACCCTTCAAAAAGAAATGCATAAGTATTTTCTCACCAAAAACGTTTCTGACCATCCACACAAACTACGGTTTATTCTGGCCAGTAGCTAGAGCTTTAGCCTTGGTATAGGCAGCTATGACAGCCTTAAGGAGCAAAGAACGCAATCCTCCTGCTTCGAGTTGTAGCAACCCCTCAGTCGTTGTCCCCCCAGGTGATGTCACCATATTCCTCAGTTCAGCTGGATGTTTACCTGTCACCTCCACGGCCCAAGCTGAGCCCAGCACCGTCTTTACCACCAGCCTCTCAGCAATATCACGAGGTAAACCTATGTGTACACCGGCATCAACAAGTGCCTCAATAATCAGAAAAACATAAGCTGGACCGCTGCCGCTGAGCGCGGTCGCCATATCTATATATTTTTCATTGCCCACATAGATTTCATCACCCAGCGCACCTAAGACTAGACGCGCCATTTCCTTGTGCTTTTGATCCAACTCGTCCATAGCCGTCCACATCGTCACCCCCTCCCCGATTTGAGCTGGCATATTGGGCATCGCTCTAACCACGCGAGAATGGCTTAACCCTTGACATATAGCCCCCAGAGTAGCCCCAGCCACTATAGAGAGCACAAGCTGCTGGGCTGATAACCCTTTCAAGTCAGCTAATACCGTGCCTAACTCTTGTGGCTTTACCGCCAGCACCACAATATCAGCTTTCTCCGCTGCTGCTCGGTTGCTGTCCATAACCTCTACACCGTACTTCTCCTTTAATAGTTCTCGGCGGGACTTGCTGACATCGCTGACAACGATATCCCCCTCTTTGACCTTCCCTTTGGTCAGCAAGCTCTTGACCATGGCTTCCCCCATGACGCCACCACCGATAAAGCACACTCTCATTGCTGCCTCCTCTCACCAAAAATAGCCCGACCAATCCTGACTATGGTCGCTCCTTCCTCAATCGCTACCTCAAAATCATCGGTCATCCCCATAGACAGATGCTCCAGCCCTAGAGAATCACGAAGTTCCCGCAACCTTCTGAACACAGGACGGACTTCCTCAGGGTCAGCCACCAGCGGGGCAATGGTCATCAGCCCGAGCACTTTCAGGTTAGACAATCGTTTTATATCCTGAGACGCTCGACCAATCTCAGTGACGGAGAAACCGCTCTTGGTCGCTTCCCCGGAAACGTTGACTTGAAGTAAAACAGACAGGAGGGCTTCCGTTCGCCGGCTCAAGACCTCAGCCAGCTTGACCGAATCGACACTATGGATTATATCAAACAAGTCCACCGCTCTCTTAGCCTTGTTACTTTGCAGATGCCCCACCATGTGCCACGTGACCCCGGGTCTAATATCCAAAAGCTGTGTTATCTTGCTCTCAGCTTCCTGGACTCTGTTCTCGCCAAAATGCTTCAGCCCACAGTCAAAGGCAGCCCTTATCGCTGAAATATCGACCTCTTTAGTAACCGCCACCAGCGTTATCTCGCTGGGCAACCTACGGCTCCGCTCACAGGCCCGAGCAATGCGGCTATTTACTTCTTGAATGTTTCTCTCAATATTCACCGGCTACCTATTGTAGCATGTCCAAGAATTACTTTTCGATGCCCGGTGGTGCAGCATAATAACGAAAGACAAGCACAGCACTTATAGTCTCTTGAACCTGGCAGTGTAATTGAAGAAGTTCCCTAAACTTCATTTACCACGGAATCGGCTTCCGTAGCCAGCTTAATCGGAGTCGACTTCCAGGGATAATCGGGGTCAGGAAACAACTCCGATACAACAAAAAATCCGTCTAGCTTCAACACCCGCTTTATCTCCTGCAGAGCTCTATTTCTATCCGATATCTCTTGAAGTACGGTGACCATGTTCACCACATTCAGGCAACCGTCTTCGAACGGCAAATCATAGGCATTACCTCCGATGAGCTTAATATTTCTAATATCCTGGTTCTCGAGCTTAGACGGAGTTTGGATTGCACCCCTATGATTGGACAGATAAGGTTAGGAGGGTCTG
>DTZC01000055.1 GCA_012961565.1 Dehalococcoidia bacterium | reverse complement strand
TGTAAAACCAGGGCTAAGGTTGTTCCAGCTCAAAAGCCTTGTGTAAAGCTTTGAGAGCGTCCCTTACTCTATCTGCGGCGATAATGCATGTTATCCTTATTTCGGAGGTGGTAATCAACTGGATATTTATGCCCTGCTCATAGAGGGCACGGAACATCGCTGCGGCATACCCCGGTGCATTCTGCATTCCAGTACCCACAACGCTCACCTTAGCCAGCGTCGCATCGCTGGCACACTCCCTAGCTCCGATAGACTTAGCTACTGGCTCCACCAGGGACATTGCCCTGTCCAAGTCACTTCGAGCTACCGTAAAGGTAAGGTCAGTTATGTTATTGATACTAGCATTTTGGACAATCGTATCCACGCTGATATTCGCTTTGGCTAAAGGTTCGAAGATGGCTGCGGCTATTCCTGGCCGGTCTGGAACTCCAATCACGGTAACTTTAGCTACATTGGTATCATGAGCAATACCCCGCACTCTGTTTCTCACTTCCATTGCAGTCCCTCCACGAATAATAGTACCCGGACTATCACTGAAGCTGGAGGCGACCAGTATGGGCATATTGTAAATTTGACCCAACTCCACTGCCCGAGGGTGCAGCACCTTGGCACCTAAGGTCGCTAGCTCCAGCATTTCTTCGTAGCCTATTTCATCCAGCTTCCGGGCATCAGGCACTAGGCGGGGGTCGGCGGTGAACACTCCCTCAACATCGGTGTAAATATGACACATCTGTGCTTTGAGAGCTGCGGCTAAGGCTACAGCTGTGGTGTCCGAGCCGCCCCGACCTAAGGTAGTGATATCCATATCCTCAGTGATGCCCTGAAACCCGGCAACGATAACAATATAACCTTTCTCGAGCTCCTTGACAATCCGTTTGGGCTCAACTTTGAGAATCCGTGCCCTGCTGTAGCTGGTATCAGTCTCAATGCCAGCCTGGGCGCCAGTCAGGCTCACCGCCTTGTAGCCCAGTTCACTCAAAGCCATCGCCATAAGGGTGCTGGATACCATCTCCCCCGTTGAAAGCAGCATATCAAGCTCACGTTCCGGAGGCGTGGCTGTAATCTGCCTGGCCAGCCGAATCAGCTCATCAGTGGTATCCCCCATAGCCGAAACTACGACGACGACCTCGTTGCCTTGTTCTTTAGTGCCAGCGATACGCCGAGCAACACTCTTTATCTTTTCAGCATCAGCTACTGAGCTGCCGCCGTATTTCTGAACTATAAGTGCCATTTTCGACCTACCCGTAGGAGTTTTGAGCACAACTACTGCCAGCCTACTCTCGCACCAGTTCACCCATGATATTATATCCTTCGACGAGAAAAGTTCCAGTTTTTCTCGCCTCAGCCTCAGTAAATGCCTTTGCCCCGTTAGACAGAAACCCTGGTCCCCAGAGTACAAATGGGACTGGCTCATCGCTATGGGTCTGAATCTCTATAGGCGTAGCGTGGTCGGGCAAGACCAAGACCCGGAGCGGCTGCGAACTCCAAGAGCGTATTCTGCTAACAACCTCGCGGTCAACTTTCTGGATAGCCTCGACCTTAGCCTCGACAGAGCCAGTATGAGCCGCCTCATCCGGTGCCTCGATATGGATAGCAACTAAGTCACGCGTCTCCAGCGCCCTCAAGGCTCCACTAGCCTGAGCGGCATAATCGTTGTCCAGACCATCAGTAACACCAGCGATTTCCAGCACCTCCATCCCTGCCATTCGGGCTAAGCCACGGAGGAGGTCTACACCAGAGGTCATTGCAGCATCAAGCCCATAGACCTGCTTGAAAGGCGGCATCTCGGGCACCCTGCCACTGCCCCAGAATAGCCAGATCATAGTTGCCGGGATGTCACCGCGAGCCCGCCGTTCCATATTCACCGGGTGCTCTTTTAGCACAGCTCTGGACCTTTCCATGAGGTCTCGCAACAGTTCGCTGCCCGGACCCCGGGGGAGAAAATCAGCGATAGGTTTATCGGGAATATCATGCGGCGGGGTACAGATAGCTTGCAATGTGTCTACTCGCCCCTTTATCTTACATACATGGCGGTAGCGAACACCGGGATAAAAACTTATCATTTCATTGCCTAACTTCTCATTCAAAGCGGCAATCAGGGCATGGGCTTCCTCGGTTTCGATATGACCGCAGCTATAACTCCACATCCTACCATTGTGGACGGCGACCAAATTACACCGAAAAACCACTTCATCTTCAGCAATGGAGACACCGATACTTTTGGCTTCGATGGCACTCCTGCCCCGGTAGTAGGTCTTCGGGTCATAGCCAAGCACTGACATACAAGCACAAGCACTACTAGGTTCCATACCCGGCGGGACAGTGCGGACTAAGCCGATAATTCCCTCCGCAGCCATAGCATCTAGGTTCGGGGTGTGGGCCAGTTCCAGGCAGGACTTATTGCCATACTCAGGCAGCGGCCAGCCAGAGGCGCCGTCAATTACGAGAATACAATATTTCATGCTAATTTAGTTTACAATGCTTGCCGCAAAAGTTAAAGCCACCTATAATAAGAGAGGAATTTGCTAGCAGCCTATTTGTAATGTAGTGACGATTTCGTGCCGCGCTTTGGGGCAAGCTTAGGGCTCCAAGCCGCAGTGACAAGCAGTAGCCTTTTACATGTGACGACGGGGCGTAGCGCAGATTGGTAGCGCGCAGCGTTCGGGACGCTGAGGTCGGAGGTTCAAGTCCTCTCACCCCGACTTTACAATCTCCTGTAAGTATCTTCTGTACG
>DTZC01000054.1 GCA_012961565.1 Dehalococcoidia bacterium | reverse complement strand
ACCCTGCCAGCTCCTCCTAATATTCCAAACCTAAAGCGCCCAGCCTCAGGGGTTCACTCCATAATGGTCTTTACTTCGCGGAAATGCTAGCCACCTTCTGGGAGTTCCTTGTTACACTGCCCGTGGGCACGGGTTAAAAGTCTCTACCAGCGGCAGTCTACGTTCACCAGCTAACTTGACCACGAGGATGGGAACAGTCTCTGCTTCCTCAACCGGAGGTAGCGTTCTGAAACATAGTTCAATGGCTTCTTGGCTAAATTGAAGCATTGGTGAAGCTGCTGGAGAGGCTCGACCAAATCAAGAATCGCCGCATCTCTATGCTCACTCGCCAATCTATAAAATCGCCGCCCCTTTTCCTCATACTCTTCGGCTGACCGTCTGAGATTACCAAAAAGTCGCGGCTTTACCCCGCCACTTACAGCGTAGTCATAGTCCACGGTAACGTACTCGGGAAATATGCCCACAACAAAAAGACACAAGTCAGCAATCCTCTTGTAGAAACTAAACCTGTGCTCCTCAGGCACCACCTGACATAGTTTCTCCAAACTGTTAAAGTCCATATCATTGAACCTAATCTTGCGCCACACACCTCTCTTCACCCTTATCGGCAAGGCAAAGCTCTCAATCCGGGTAAAAGAGCTAAGCATGTCCGCCATGTATTTCAGAATCGTATTATCACTTAAGAAACGAATCACATCCTTGATATCAAACACTGGTATCTTCTGGGTGGCAGTACGCTCTATAGTATAGGCACGACTTTCCAGCTCTTTGCGGGTGTTCCTCAGCAATACCTCAAACAAAAACTGTGGTGTAACACTAGCCATTATCTTTTCTTCGCTCTCCAGCATTATTCGCCGGACTAGTTTGCCGGCTTCATACTCCATCATACCTTCAACGATAGCGGGGTCATTTTTTATGATGTCTACTTTACTCATCAATGAAGAGTCCACAGTCTCCAGCAGAAACAGGATATCCTTGTCCGAAAATCTAGCAATCTGGGCTCCTTTCATTTTGGTACTCCTTGATTTCAGACATTTGATGATAGCCAAACTGCCAATTTTTCTCAAATCACACTAACGCGGCAGGCAAGAACAAATTCAACGCCTACCTACGAAGTACCCTTCCATTCATTTTGTCTCACCTGCGCTCGAATCAGCCTTGTTCACTAATCGCCGGGGGCAAACGCTGTACCCAACCGTTACCCCCTGGCTGACGAAATAGCATGCTATGCAGCAGAACGTGACCGACTTCACATAAACTACAACTAGTCAATGCGCTAAAACATATGATGCCAAATGCTCATGTGTTTAAGCGCCTCGAACTATGCGAAGCCGCAACTAGACAGCAAATACCTAAAAGAACTCGCCCGGTGGCAAAAGAGTTTCAGCGACAATTTCTCCCCTTTGTGCACTCCAAGTTGCTAGCCTTATTCGCCTTCCATTACCATAGTCCAACACGTCAAATCGCCGGTAGCTCTGCAAGAGGCGGACAAGTCCCTCACTTAAACCTCGGGGCGATAGGAGTAGGGAGTATTCAGGCCGTGCTACCTTACTGTAGCCTAACATTTGGCCAATATCTCGAAGGCTGATTGGGGTGAGCTTGCATTCAATAAGAGCCAATCTAGCCCTGTCCCGCGTGATAATCACTCCTGTGATGTCCACTTCAATTTCATAAGTCATGTAATCTGGGAAGAACACGTCTAATCGATGTTCCTGTACAAACCTATAGAGAACCATAGCAGAGGTGTCATAAACTTTAACTTCGCTCCGCCTGTGTCTTTCTTTGAGAAAGACTTTCCACCAGTCCTTGACTGGGCCATACATCTCAGATTCTTTGTTATACAACGAATTGTCACCGCCTAGGCTTCTGAACCAGAAGCGACTTCCTCATTATTGGTAGCAGGGTGCCCCTGCTGACACCCAAGAGCCAGACAGATTTCCCAGTACTGGTAGATGACGTTATGGT
>DTZC01000053.1 GCA_012961565.1 Dehalococcoidia bacterium | reverse complement strand
CTTTAGCCAGACATTACTTTCACGTGTAGCCCGAGGTTTTAACCTCGGGAACTCGGCCCTCGAGACTCGAGGCTACACTAGCGAACAAAGGCATATTAGAAATGGGGTATTGTCAAACGTCGTCTCAAAAAATCAGAAATAAAACAGAGGAGGTGTAAACAAAATGGTGTTAAAAGGTGGTGATAAAGGCGAGTCCATCCCCTTCGATGCACCGCTCTATGACTTCAACCGCGAGAGGGGGATAGAGTACCGGAACTGCGAGGCACTGGCTGCCGTGTTCTTCACCACGCCCGATGTGGACCAGATTTTGCCACAGGGACTGGAGCCGTTCAGTGACCCACCCCAGGCAGCAATCTGGATATCCCGCTACTCCTTCAGCACGCTGGGAGCATATAATGAGGAGGTATCACTCATTATGGTGAAGGACATGCACGGAGAGAGGGGATACTATATCCCTTACATTTATGTTACCAATGATGCTGCCCTGGCAGCCGGCAGGGAAGTCGCTGGAGCCCCCAAAAAGCTGGCAGATATCCAGATTGAGCATAAGCTTGACTTCATAGAGGGAACGCTGGAAAGACCGTCAGGCAAAAGGCTGCTCACCCTCACCTTCAAGCCCGTGGAACGGGCAACAGGTGCTGTAATAGATGCCTACTTCCCCTACCCGGCACCTCTGCTCTCCGTGAGGCACGTCCCCTGGGTCAAGAGCCCCGGTGATGGGCTCACACAATTGATAAGCTGGTGCGCCGAACTCGACTATCACATAGACCCCAAAGGCGAAAGGGCTATATGGACAGGACCAGCCTCAATTACTTACGATTCACCTTCCGAGTGTGACCCTGTCCATAAGCTCAAAATCGAGGAACTGCTGGCAGCAATGTATTTCCAGTTTGACATGAAGCTCAAGTTCCGGGAAGTCCAAAAAGAGTACTAGGAAACCCTCCAGCTTTTCCACCGGCTAACAGGTCTGGTCCAGCAATAAGGCTGCGGCTTTCTATAATTAGCAAATCTATAAACACATCGAGGAGGCAGGTCATGAGCACAACCGGTGACAATCTGCAGTCGGCTTTTGCTGGCGAAAGTCAAGCCAGCCGCAAATATCTCTACTTTGCCGAGAAGGCTGACGAGGAGGGACACAAGCAAATAGCTCGCTTGTTCCGTGCCGCATCAGAAGCTGAAACGGTCCACGCCCGCAACCACCTGCGGGTCATGCAAGGGATAAAATCGACGCGGGACAATCTCAAGGCTGCCATCGGCGGCGAAAATTATGAATTCACCGAGATGTACCCCCGGTTCATGAAGCAGGCGGAGGGCGAAGGCAACAAAGAGGCACGGGACAGCTTCGACCTGGCTAACAAAGTGGAACAAATCCACCATCGGCTGTATCAGGCTGCCCTAGATATGGTGGAAAAAGGGCAGACCGTCCCGGAGGTGCCTATCTATGTCTGCCAGTACTGCGGCAATACCATCGAAGGTGAAGCCCCTGAAAAGTGCCCCATCTGCGGGGCACCCAGAAAGATGTTCAAGCTGGTCGATTAGATAGAAGGTGTCTACCACGCTCAAACCAGGAACACCGAGCCACGGTAACCCATCAGCAACGTTCAACCGAGAGGAAGTGACTATGG
Organism: Dehalococcoidia bacterium; assembly: GCA_012961565.1. GTDB lineage: Bacteria > Chloroflexota > Dehalococcoidia > GIF9 > UBA5629 > DTZC01. The sequence goes on along the minus strand of DTZC01000053.1, from coordinate 1,786 downwards.
CAAGTCAAAAAATGTCCGAAGACGAAATCCGTAAAATAGCCACCCAGAGGGTACAGGGAAGAATAGGCTTCTATTGGCATCTCACCACATATCTCTTGGTTAATCTAATGCTGGTGGCAATCTGGTACTTTTCAGGTGCCGGCTACTTCTGGCCTGTGTGGGTGATGCTGTTCTGGGGAATAGGGCTAGCATTCAATGCCGTTGCAGTCTTTCTACGACGCGATTCCGACTGGGAGAGAAGGCAAATAGAAAAAGAAATGGAGAAAATCAGGAAAAATCACGGCTAAGTCCAACTGTCCCTGAGAGTTGCTTTCACCAGCAGCTACCACCACTCTCCCGTGGTCAAGTCCACAGTCAGGTTGTTGTCCGGCGGTTCCAGGTCTTGCCACAGACCATAGACCAGGTCCTTGCGGTAGGTGACCACCAGCCAGCCACGCAAGCTGAGACCTTTCGTCTGAATGGCTTCCCCACCTGTCGCTAGCTTTTCATCACCGCTGTAATGAGCCACAAAGGCCAGCGCTACCTGTCTCCCGAGCTTGTCGGCTTCAGCAGCAGCCACGCCATATTCCTGTATCGTCCGGCTGGCAATTCCTGCTATGCCTTCCAGCAGATACCTTCTAGCATATTCCTGGAAATCAGCAGGGTGCGAACGTATTGATTGTATGCGCCTTGTCTGAACTACTGCTTCCTGAAAGGCATTCACACTCACAATTCGGTAAGGGCAGGGATAAGTGACTAGAGAACCAGTTTCGATATCGAACAGGAACTTATTGTCTTCCGCCCAGCGCACCAGAGTTATGTCCTGCGCATGGTAATGCCCGGTAAAGACAAGGCGTACGTTGTAGACTGCCAGCAGTCTTGACACCGCGGGAAAATCATCAACCACATACTCGCCGTAGTTCTTCTCCTGTCCCCTGTAGTGTTCTACAATGCCATGATGCAGCATGGCGATCACCGCCTTCTTTTCCCTGGCTGCCTTCTCCAGCATATCCTCAATCCATTGCAGCGTCTCCGGACAGAACCTGCCATCGGTAACTGGTTCCTCCCCCTCCATGTTTTCCCGGTAGAGACAGGAGTCCAGTGCCAGAAGCCACAGCCCGGGCTGCAGCTCAGCTACATAGCTCAGCGAAGTGGGGTCTCGGTGCAGTGCCTCGTCATATCCGAACTCGCGATATATCTGGGCAAACTCCTCTGGAGTGACATTAGGTACACGTTCAGTCCGGTCACCTATGTATCTGAACGAATGACCATTTTTGATGTCATGGTTGCCAGGCACAACATACACAGGTTTCCCGCTCGCTTCCAGTTGCCTCAGATAACTAGCACACAGCTCGTGCGATGCCTTCTCCCCATCTTTGGTCAGGTCACCGGGCACCAGAACGAAGCCTGCCTCCTCGTTCGTGATTGCCGCAACCGCCGCCTCCATGATTTCCACGCTTTCCCTGAGGAGCTTACGGTCATCAGCAATGTAATTCTCAAAAGCCTCGCCCTCCGTTCCCAGGGCGGGGTCATATATGTGCGGGTCGCTGAAAACGACAAACCTGGTCTCTGGATAGACTGGTACTTGTGTTTCCACAAGCTGGCGTAGTGCGGCGTCAGACTCATACCTGAATTCGAATTCCGGAGCAGGAGCACAGGCTGCAGCGCCGATGGTAAGAAATACACAAAGTGCAATCTGGAGGGATTTCAACGATAGTCTCATTTTTTTCTCCCAGTCTTCTATTGGCACAAAGTCCCCCGCTATGTCACCCCACGCTGGATTTACTGGTGGGCGATACAGGAATTG
>DTZC01000052.1 GCA_012961565.1 Dehalococcoidia bacterium | reverse complement strand
GGCAATGCCCATCTTGTGATATTTAAAGAACAGGGAAAGCAGACCGAACAGAACCAGAGAGATAGCTGCTGCCCAGACATGCTCCTGAGAGACTACTGCTGGACCAATGCGAATTGGTTCCTGAGGAAAGAAACGCGGTAAGGCGCCCACGCTCATCGGCCAGACGAAGGTCACCACGCCCTCAAGAAAATAAGCTACGCCTAGCGTCACTGTTATCAGGGATAAGACAGGCTGAGCAATCAAAGGACGTAGAGTGAAGCGTTCGATCATCCAGCCGAGGAACACGGCAAAGAGAATAGTCAGAGGGAACCCCAGCCAGTAAGGAAATTCAGCCTGGACTAGCATCCCATAGGTAAACCAGGAGGAAATCAGCACCAGCTGTCCCAAAGCCAGATTGGCAACGCCGCTAGATTTCCATATTAGTACGAAACCCAGCGCAATAAGAGCATAGACCATCCCCACAGCCAGTCCCGTAATCGAATATTGGAGTAATTCAGCCATTGTCTCCCTCTGGCTAGATAGTCCTCACCCTCACAGCAGTCGCCACAATTCCCTTTCTCCCATCCCTATACGTCACCGGTGCCTCTACCATAACCACATCCTCACCACTGTAAATGGCATCGATCAGGTCTTGGTACCGCTGTTCCATAAATTCTCGCCTCAACTTCCTGGTCCGTGTAAGCTCAGCCTCGTCAGGGTCAAACTCTTTGTGCAGCAAAACAAACTTCTTGACTCTCGCTGCCTCTGGCAGGTAACTATTCACCCGAAGCAGGTCTTTCCGAACCAAATCAGCAACCTCCTCTTTCTGAGATAAGTCAACGAAAGTGGTATACGGGATATGATTGCGTTCAGCCCACTTACCCACCATGGCAAAATCTATATTGACTATGGCACCAACAAATTCCCGGTCCTTTCCACCAACGACCATGGCATCCTTGATATACGGGCTGAACCTAAGGCGACCCTCAATGTACTGAGGGGCATACTTGATTCCAGAGGCTAACTCGCCCATGTGCTCCAGTCGGTCGAGAAATATCAGATGCCCATTTTCATTGATGTGAACCGCGTCCCCGGTGCGGCACCATCCATTTACCAGAGTGGCTCTCGTCTTGTCTGGGTCTTTAAAGTATTGGTTAAAGATGCACTCACTCCTGACCAGAAGTTCACCTTCGTTGGTCAACCTGACCTCAACGCCAAGAGCTGGTCGCCCGACACTTTGGAAGTCGATTTCCCCCTCACTATGAGAGGAGATAAAGCCCGCTTCTGTGCTCGCATAGCTCTGCCTCAGCTCAATACCCACCGCATGAATCAGCCGGAAGGTGTCTAAGCTGAGCACTGAACTGCCAGTAACAGCAAATCGAGCTTTGCCTAGTCCCAGCTTGTCTTTGAGCGGTCGGAACAAAAATATATGTCCTATCTTGTGAAGAATCCTCCACAGCAAAGCGGGGCTTTTGCCCTCAAGGCTGAGGTCTGCGACCTTATAGCCCACAGGCATAAACAGGTTGTAGAAAAACCTTTTCAACAGGCTGGCATCGGTTATTTTCACCTGAATTTCGCTGACCAGACTTTCCCACTGGCGTGGTCCGTATATCACAAAATCAGGACCAACTTCCCTGGTATCTTCAGCAATGGTCTCCGGTTCTTCAGCAAAGTTTAGCCTAGCTCCAGTAAGCAAATGGGGAACGGTGGCAAAGAAACTATCACCCACCCAAGCTGGAGGGAAATTGGAGACCAAATCATCATCCTCACTCAGAGGACAACGACTAATGAAGCCGCGAGCAGTATTTATTAGGGCTTTATGAGTAAGCATCGCCCCTTTGGGCAATCCGGTGGTTCCCGAAGTATAATAGATGAAGGCACCTTCATCCCCACTACCCCGCTGCACATTCTGCTCGAAAAGACCCGGGTGTGTCTTCTCATATTCCCTGCCCAGTGCCAGCACCTCAGTCAAGCTCATGAGTATTGGGGCATCATAGCCCCTTAAACCTTTGGGGTCCCAGTAAATCACCTTTTCTAGCAAAGGTAATTCATCCTTGATTTCAAGGAACTTATCAGCTTGTTCCTGGTCATTGACTATGGCAAACTTAGCACCCGAGTGAGCAGCAATATACTTCACCTCAGAAGGGATAGAATCAACAAAGATGCCGGTGGCAATACCACCTGCCGCCTGGGTGGCGAACTCACCCCAGAACCACTCAGGTTCATTATCACCAATGATGCACACCACGTCCCCTGGCTTCAAGCCAAGGCTTATTAGCCCCAGCGACAGGTATTTCACCTTCTCATAGTAGCCCTTCCAGCTATACCTCCGCCAGATACCTCGGTGCTTCATACACATAGCTGTTCGAGAAGGCCACCTTTCATAATTGTTCCTTATGAGCTTGGGAATCGTATCTCCAGTATCCATATCGCCCACCACCTCAATCTGTTCGTTTAAGTAGACCCATGTGACCTTACTTTCAGGAAAATCGAGAAGCCTCCCGCCTGGGAGGCTTCTCCTTCATATACTTTCCCTTTCTTCCTATCTCAGGT
>DTZC01000051.1 GCA_012961565.1 Dehalococcoidia bacterium | reverse complement strand
TAGGCGGTTGTCCCTATGCTCCGGGAGCTACCGGGAATATACCTACGGAAGACCTGGTTCACATGCTAGAAAATATGGGAATTGATACCGGTATCGACCTCTCCAAGTTGATTGAATGTGCCAAGACAGCTCAACAGTACCTAGGAAGAGAACTCCCCGGACAGGTGATGAAAGCTGGACCAGTATTTTGGGCTGGTGTCAAAGACCCTTCCCAGGAACCTCCAAGCTGAACTTTTGCAGATACTAGAACCGGCATCCATGTGCCGTCTTTGAAACACAAGCAGCAGAATACTCACAACTAGATAGGCCGTCAATGAATTCAATGCATAGTTAGCTGCTGGGGTTGCCCGCAGTCGACCAGGCTAACTCACAGGTCATGATGACAGCAGGGTCAAACTGGTACTGGGAACTTAAAGCTCTTCCGGGTGAAAAGCTTCAGGCAGGCATCAACTACGTCGGCATCATAGAGGATGTTCCTTTTCTGCTCAATTTCCTCCAGAGCCTTGTCTATTCCCAGCGCCGGTCGGTACGGACGGTGAGAAGTCATAGCCTCAACCACGTCCGCCACCGCCAGGATTCTAGCCTCCAAGATAATATCACCATTCGACAGCCCATTAGGGTAACCTGAACCGTTCATCCTTTCATGGTGTTGGAGCACGATAGGATAAACTAGCTCAGGTAGTGCTATCTTTCTCAATATGTCATAGCCATGCTGAGGATGAATCTTGATGTGTTCCATCTCGATCTCGTCTAACTTACCCGGCTTGCTCAGAATCTCAACCGGAACCACTATTTTGCCGATATCGTGAAGAATGCTGGCAAAGTGGATTGCCTCGATCTTTTCTTCAGAAAGATCTAGCTCTCGGGCTATGGCACAGGCGAGTTCAGCCACCCGTTTCTGATGACCCGCTGTATAGGGGTCCCTCATCTCTATCATGAATACCATAGCATCAATGACCTCATTTACCATTCTTTGCAATTTCTCAACGTACTGTTGGCGCTCCCTTTCAAGTCGCTTGCGTTCAGTAATGTCCTCTATAGCGAGGAGTATCATATCTGCTAATCCTCCATCTGCTCTGCGAACTTGGCGACCATTAAGCAGCATCACCTTGTGACCAATCGCCGGGAAGTCCCACTCCACCTCAAAATCATGAAACTCGCTTTTCCGCCGAAGGACGTCCTCGAGCAGTTTTCTCAAGGGCGCGATATCCCACTGCCGATTGCCCAGTTCATAGATATGTCTCCCCAGTGTTTCTTCAGATGTCGTTCGGAACGTGTCATAGAAAGAGTGGTTAGCAGTAAGAACCTTCAGACCGCGGTCCAGTACCAACAGGGGCTCGCGTATTGTTGCCACAATTTCCTGAGCTAGGTTATCACCCCTTTTAAACCAGTCGTTTTTCAATCCCTTTAGCTTCACGGTAGTGCTCCTCCTGTTGTGAAATACCCAATATGCAAGGGCAAGACACAACACGGGCAGTACAGCCACAATAGTAAGCTACACACCCTTTCCAGGTCAAGAGCCTGAGCAAAAAGTTCAAGGTCAGGGTCAACCGATAAGAAACCAACAATCTGGCTGAGCTGCTCATACAGAAACAGGCTGTCATCTCTGAACCCATCCCACAATCCACATTTTGCAACCGCAGCCATCTGGACCCCACGAGCATACCTTTGCCCCCAGTTTAGGAAGTAGTACAATAGGAGACGGGGACAATATGCCAATAACTCCTCTGAGGCGGCAATATCTTAAAATCAAGCAGCGCTATCCCGAAGCCATAGTCTTTTTCCGACTCGGTGACTTCTATGAGACCTTCGATGACGACGCTAAGACTACAGCACGGGAATTAGAAATAACTCTCACCTCACGGGAAATGGGCAAAGGGCAGCGGGTGCCGATGGCAGGGATTCCCCATCATGCCTTGGACAATTATCTGGCCAGACTCATCAACAAGGGCTATAAAGTGGCTATCTGCGAACAGATGAGTCCGCCGGGGAGAGGACTGGTAGAACGTGATGTCATCCGTGTCATAACGCCAGGAACAGTGGTTGAGCCTGGGCTGCTCTGTGATAAGAGCAACAACTACCTGGTCAGCTTGCTCGTGGAGAATGGAGAGGCAGGTATCTCTTACGTGGACATCACCACCGGCGAGTTTGCCACCACCCAGCTTGTTAGCGGTCAGGTCTCTGATGAACTGGAACGTCTTCATCCTGCTGAGCTCCTTTTGCCCCAGAGTCTCAACCCTGAGAGCCTGACATTGCCACGAAGCTCCATAACCCGCCTCGATGATTACTGGTTTGACTTGGAAACTGCGGAACAAGCGTTAGCTGACCACTTCGCCGTATCTTCTCTCGAGGGATATGGCTGCGCACATTTGCCTCTGGCCATCAGGAGTGCTGCTGCAATCCTCCATTACCTTAAGGAAAATCAGAAAACAGCGCTAGGGCAGATAGACCGCCTGACAACCTATTCAACTCAAACTTTCATGGTGCTTGATGCTCAGACAAAACGCAATCTCGAGATTTTCACCACTGCCCGTTGGGGGGCTACCTCCGGCTCTCTTCTTTCCGTAATCGATTTGACTACAACGGCAATGGGCGGCAGACTCCTCAAGAAATGGCTGGGGCAACCACTGCTTGATATAGACCAGTTAGCTGCTCGCCAAGAAGCTGTGGCCTGGCTCTACAATAATACTCTGGTCAGACAGAAAACTATGTCGCTATTGGCAGATATTGCCGATTTGGAGCGACTGGTCAACAGGATAAGGAGCGGAATGGCATTACCCAGAGATTTGATAGCTCTGCGTTCTAGCCTAGAAAGGCTGGAAGAGGTGAAAATGGAAATAGAAGGAAACGGAGACTTTCCAAGCTGGCTCAGCACTCAATTGAAGCTATGTCCTAGCGTTGTGGACTTAATCAAGCAGGCAATTGCTGATGAGCCCAGTCCTAATTTCGAGCAGGGCGGAGTGATAAGAGATGACTTCTCTCAGGAACTGGACAGCGTTCGACAGGCAGCAGCCGATGCCAAAAATTATCTGGCAAACCTAGAACGACAGGAACGAGAGCACACTGGAATCAAGTCACTAAAGGTAGGTTACAACCGGGTCTTCGGCTACTACATAGAGGTGTCTAAGGCGAACCTCAGCCTAGTACCCAAACACTATATCCGCAAACAGACTTTAGTCGGAGCAGAACGGTTCTTCACACCTGAACTCAAAGAATATGAATCAATAATCCTAAATGCTCAAGATAGGATAGCTGAGCTTGAAACAGCCATCTTTCGGCAGGTCTGCCAGCAGGTTAGTAATGATAGTGACCGGATTCTATCATCAGCAAAGGCGCTGGCAGAGATAGACGTGTTTTGCAGCCTTGCCGAAGCCGCAGTCAGATACGGGTACGTGAGACCGGAGCTGAGTGACGATGATGTTATATCCATCAGCAACGGACGCCATCCTGTCGTTGAGAGAAGTCAGAACAACAACTTCATCCCCAATGACACCTACTTGTGCAGCCAGGATAACCAACTCATAGTTCTCACCGGTCCCAACATGTCAGGGAAGTCTACCTATCTAAAGCAGGTAGCACTAATTGTGCTCCTGGCACAAATCGGTAGCTTTGTTCCAGCAGATTCAGCCACTATCGGCATCGTCGACCGCATCTTCACCAGAACGGGGGCACAGGAAGATATAGCTGCCGGTCAGTCCACGTTCATGGTGGAGATGATAGAGGCGGCTAACATTCTCAACAATGCCACTCCCAGGTCACTGATTATCTTGGATGAAATCGGGCGAGGAACAAGTACTTACGATGGGCTTTCCATCGCTTGGGCAGTTGCTGAATTCATCCACAATCACCCCAGGCTAAGGTCAAAGACGTTGTTCGCCACCCATTATCATGAACTTGTGGAGCTAGCCAGCTTCCTACCCCGGGCGAAAAACTTCAACGTGGCAGTGACTGAAGAGGAAGGAAAGGTTATTTTCCTGCGGAAAGTCGTGCCAGGCGGTGCCGATAAAAGCTATGGCATCCACGTAGCACAACTGGCAGGGCTTCCAGCACCGGTAATACATCGAGCTCAGCAGATTCTGGCACGGTTGGAAAACAACCAGTCTCACCAAAAACAGCGCAAGGTTATGCGAGCCGCCAAAGAATTCGAGCAGCAGCTACCCTTGTTCGGGGGAAGGTCACCGCTTATAGAGGAAATCGCTCAGCTCGATATAGACTCCATGAGCCCGCTTGAAGCCATAACCAAGCTGTACGAATTGAAAAGGAAAGCGCAAGAATCGAGTATGTAGCATGGGCGTTGCCAGAGGCTGTCTTTCAGTCATTTTGTGCTTCTTTTTGCTCACCGTCCTGGTCCTTTTAGGCAGCATAATCACGCTAGACCAGACCATCCTCAATGCCGATTTTGTCATCGCCGAGCTTGATAAACTAGACGTCTACTCCACAGTGGTTGAGCAGGCAAAAGCACAGCTGCTGGAGCAGGAGTTCGTCCAACAGTTCATCAGCACTAACATTCTGAACCAGATGTTTGACAAGCTCAAGCCATGGCTTGAAGAACAAGCCGATATTATCATCCGCGGTACTTATGCTCACCTTCACAGTGACCAGGAACTGGACATAACTATTTCGTTGCAACCAGTGCGCTCTATTGTCAAAGAGACTGTGCGGGAGATTGTGCTGCAATCACCGCTCTCTGGATTGGAAGGAGCTTCGCAAAGCCAGATAGAAGCCTTCCTGTCACAGATATACACGGAAATCGACAAAGCCATACCAGCCAGCCTTACCCTCGATGCCATCCTGGGACAACAGACGATAGCACAGCTTCAACATCTCAAGCAGGTGATCTACTACATTAGCATCGCCTACAAAGCTCTGATTGGTCTGGCTGTGCTACTGCTACTATTTATAGCGCTGGTGCATTGGTGGCAGCCAAAGCCAGTCACACGGGATACGGGAATAATATTCATCATAGTGGGCATAGTCTGCATTTTGGGCTCACTACTCGATGTGCTAGTTGCTAAAGCCATCGGTTGCCTTGCTGGTGAATCGGGCGGTCTGTTCGAACTTCAGACAAAAGTACCTCAATTAGCCAGAGACCTTATTGCTCCTGCACGAAGCTACGGCATTGCGTTCTTAAGCGAGGGAATAGTGCTGGTCCTGATTTCACTGCAATTCAGACCGTCAGCGACAAGCCCTAAATATTGATTAAAAATCAACGCACTCGAAGAAATCTGTACTTGAAATGAGAGACACTGATTAATAAAAATAAAAAGGGAGGTACAATCATGGAACTTCAAAAAATCAACGAAGCCTTAAACACCTACATCCGTCCCGGGACATTCCCGGTAGCGGTAAAAATGGCTAGCTCGGCAGATGAGGTCCCCGAGAAAGCTAGAATGCCCAAGCGGGACTTCGGCATCACTATGGCGGTGTGCCAGGGTATAGCTCTCGCCCGACGCTTGGGTTGGCTTATGGCTATGGGTAAAGAGGATATGCTCTGCCCGCCAGGCGCTATAGGATTGGGATTGTTACCCGCCAAAGAGAAATTTCTGGACGGTACTTTTAACGTGCCCTTCTGGCTGAAAAGCCAGGAATTGCGAGCCAAAATGAATCGGAATCTGCCACGTCTTGAATACGGCAAATACAGCCACGTGGTTATGGCACCACTACATAGAGCTGAATTCGAACCCCAGGTGATAATAGTCTATGGGAATCCAGCTCAGATATCGAGATTGATACAAAGTGTTGTCTATTCCACTGGTGAGCCTATCGTCACCAGCACTGCTGGCGGGTTCGCCTGCGGTGGGGAGATAACCGTCCCCATTCTAACCGAGAAGTGTCAGGCACTGCTAATCGGTGGCGGTGACCGGGCGATCGCCCAGACTGACGACCATGAGGTAGCTTTTTCGGCACCCGTGAGCAAAATTGAAGCGCTTATTGAGGGACTCGAGGCAACTCACAAAGCCGGCATGAGGTATCCCGTACCTTCTTTTCTGATGTATCAGGCACAGTTCCCACCGCCTTTTGCCGAGCTGATGAACTACCTGCAGCAAAGCGGGTGAACTAGAGATATGCCGCTAAAAGTGCTATCATAATGCTCTTGTAAATGAGGGCTGAGTTCACAACTATTACTTCGGGTACTGTTACCTCGCCTTTTGGCTTTGTGGCAGGAGCAGTTCAATCTGGTATCAGGAGCCCTGACAGGCTCGACTTAGCCATCCTCTACTCTGAGGTGCCCTGTACTGCTGCCGGTATGTTTACCACCAATGCCATCAAAGCAGCTCCGGTGGTGCTCAGCCAAAAACACCTGCGAAGCAAGCGTGCTCAGGCAATTGTAGTCAATTCAGGCTATGCTAATGCTTGCACCGGCGAACAAGGAATTGCCGATGCTGATGAGATGGCTAGAGCGGTCGCTGACAAACTTGGCATAGCATCGGAAAACGTGCTGGTTGCCAGCACTGGAGTTATTGGTATGCTGCTACCTATGGATAGAGTCCGGACTGGAATAGACAAGGTTACTCTCACCAAAGAAGGCGGGCATGAACTAGCCAGAGCAATAATGACCACTGACACTTTTGCCAAAGAGGTAGCCCTGCATGTTGAAACTGAACTGGGCACATTCGTTCTTGGAGGTGTCGCCAAAGGTGCCGGG
>DTZC01000050.1 GCA_012961565.1 Dehalococcoidia bacterium | reverse complement strand
GAAAAAAGCTTTTTCCCTGTTATCGCTTCAAAGTAAACTGGAGAAGGAGGCTGAAAAATGAGTGTTCAAGTAGGTAAAGCAGCCCCTGGTTTCACCGCAGTAGCCTATCACCAGGGGCAAGTGAAACGGGTCAAGCTGGCAGACTATCGGGGTAAGTGGGTTATGCTATGCTTCTACCCAGCTGACTTCACTTATGTCTGACCCACAGAATTGACGGCGGTCGCCGTCAAATACCCTGAGTTTCGGGAACGAGGCGTGGAGGTGCTAGCCATTAGTGTGGATAGCATCTTTTCCCACAAGGTGTGGCAGGAAGAGGAGCTGACCAGGATGGTGGAGCGTGGAGTCCCCTATCCTATGCTCTCCGACCCCGGGGGCAAGATCGGCACCCTTTACGGGGTATATGATGAGGATGAAGGGGTCAACGTGCGCGGACGCTTTCTCATCGACCCCAATGGTATCATTCAAGCGATGGAGGTTCTGACTCCACCCGTAGGGCGCAATGTCGCTGAGGCTCTACGTCAGATTAAGGCTTATCAGTATACTCAGACTACCGGTGAAGTTATGCCCTCAGGATGGCAACCAGGGAAACCCACCTTGAAGCCCGACCCCAAGACTCTGAAGCTAGCAGGCAAGGTCTGGGAGGTCTGGAAGCCAGACATGGCATTCTAGGTTGTTGCCCTGCGCTGCAGCTGTCTCCACTCCAAGCCGACAGCCAACCGAACATGACCGGGTGGGCGATATACATCAGACATGAGCATTCTAAAGGGGAGGGAAAATGGAAAGGCAATTCAAGGCAAAGCTCCGGGTAAACGGCAAGCCGATTGATATCAATCCTTTTGTCGAAGAGTTTCTGGCACGTATCACAGTGGCGGCTGCTGCCTCATTGAAAGGGGCTGAGAACATAAGAAGCCTGGAAATCCATCAGAAGAAGGGTAATGTGGAAATAACGGTCAATGGCAGGGAAATTCCCTTAACTGCCTTTCCCAATGACGCTATCTCCCGCATGTTGACCGGCATCGTCTCTTCACTTAAAGGGGTGGGTGATATAGAAAGCATAGATGTCAACGTTGAAACCGAGTGATGGGGAGGGAAATGTCCAGTCAAGTGGACGAGTCTAGTAACCAAAAATTGCACCGGGCGAAAATTCACATAACCGGCATGACCTGTACCACCTGCGCGGCTACAATCGAAAAGGGTCTTGCTGCAACCGCCGGTGTGGAAAAAGTTGCTGTCAGCTTTGCCTCTGAGAAGGCATCGGTGGAGTATGATTCTTCCAAGGTCGACCTGGCTACCATTGCAAAGGCCGTCTCCGAGCTGGGCTATCAGGTAGCCACCAGAAAAGCTATATTCCCGGTAAGCGGGATGACCTGTGCCTCTTGTGTAGCCCGTGTGGAAAAGGCTCTTACCGGCGTATCCGGCGTGATTTCCGCTCAGGTCAATCTGGCTTCAGAAAAAGCCACTGTGCAATACGTCGAGGGCACCGATGTGGCTGCACTGCAGCGTGCAGTCGAAGAAGCTGGTTATCATCTGGGGGCGGAGACGGCGACACTGGAGGACGTCACTACTGCTTCTCAACGGGAAATTAGAGGGCTGAGAGATAGGTTCATCTTCGCCTTTATTCTCGCCCTGACAATAATGGGGTTGAGCCTGGCTCCCGATTCCGCCTGGAAACCGTATTTGCTCTGGGCCCTGGCAACACCTGTACAGTTCTGGACAGGGTGGCGATTTTACAAGGGGGCTCTGGGAGCGCTAAGACACAAGGCGGCTGACATGAATACCCTGATTGCGGTGGGGACTTCAGCAGCCTATTTCTACAGCATGGTAGCCGTGATAGCTCCAGGGTTATTCACCGCTGCCGGGGTGGAACCGGGGCTTTACTTCGACACTTCCTCCATGATTATAGCTCTGATTCTGCTCGGTCGCTTTCTGGAATCAAGAGCCAGAGGGCAGACCTCTGAGGCGATAAAGAAGCTCATCGGTCTCAAGCCCAAGACAGCAGTGGTTATCCGCGATGGCAAGGAGACCGAGATTTCGGTCGAGGATGTACAGGTTGGAGACTTGGTACTGGTACGTCCTGGCGAGCAAATACCTGTCGATGGCATCATCCACCAGGGCTATTCCAGCATCGACGAATCTATGATAACCGGTGAGAGCATTCCAGTGGAGAAAAAAAGAGGCGATATGGTCATCGGTGCTACCGTCAACAAGACGGGCAGCTTTCAGTTTGAGGCAACCAGGGTAGGCAAAGACACTACACTTGCCCGGATTATCAGATTGGTAGAGGAAGCTCAGGGAAGCAAGGCACCAATACAGCGTCTGGCTGATGTCATCGCCAGTTACTTCGTGCCAACGGTAATCGGCATCGCCATCGTCACCTTCTTAGTCTGGTTTTTCTTCGGTCCACCGCCGACTCTTACCTACGCCCTGCTGAACTTTGTGGCGGTGCTTATTATCGCCTGCCCCTG
>DTZC01000049.1 GCA_012961565.1 Dehalococcoidia bacterium | reverse complement strand
GCATCAACCAGCCCCATGCCATTAGATTGGTCTGGAATCTCGTAGGTTGTGTAAGCAGGTTCATTAGGCTTGAGCTGAAGCAGCCAGCCAGGCATAGAATCGGCCACATATTTCACATAAAGGGCTCTGGCAGCATGACGACCCAGGACTGAGAACAAAGCCTTGGGACTGGCTCGAAACCTGGAGAGGAGGGAATCAATCAGGTTTTTAACCGTTGGTTCACCGCTGGCATAAGTGACTGCCATGCGTGCCAAGGGACCCACTTCATAGACTTTGCCATCATACCGCGGAGCTTTAGCCCAGGAGTAAGCCCCTCTCTTGTGTGGCTGTGGCTGGGTTAGCCCTTGTGTCGGATGCCGCCCGTCACTCGAGTCGGCATACCACGAATGCTTCACATATTCCACAATTCTGCCTGTGTCTAAGGGATTAAGCTTGAGGTCTGTTGATACCACGCCCTGCTTTAGGAGCCTCTCCCGCTTGGTGTAGTCAGGGTTACTACCTTCAAGGTCAAAGCTACCGTAGGAAAGTAAATTGCCGCAACCGCTACCGATTTCAAAATAATCAGGGTAGGCTTCGGCTACTGCCAGCACATCGGGAAGGTAAACGTTATCGATAAAGTCGCGTAGCTCATTCAGCCTCCAGAGAAATGAGGCTATCTTGTCCACGGTAACCGTCTCGGTAACACCGCCGGGGATAACGCCCATATTGTGGGGCATCTTACCGCCGAAGATGGTCAGCATTTCCTGGGCCTTCCGTCTCATTTCTAGGGCTTTGACATAGTGAGCTGTGGCCTCTATATTCATCTGGTCGCTGAGTCGGTAGTCACCTTCATATCTTGGGACAAATGGAGCTAGCTCTCCTCTGCTGATGAAATCTTTAACTGAGTTCAGGGCAGGGTCATTGCCGTTATATCCAGCCACCTTGGTGACATCCACGTAGTCTAAAGCCGCTAGATGGTAGAAGTGGAGGATGTGGTCAGCTATGTGAGCCGCTCCTAGAATGAGATTGCGCACAATTCGACCATTGTCCGGTATCTTGTCGGAAATGCCAAAGGCACTATCCAGGTTCAGGGTAGCGGCTATTGAGTGACTGGTAGGGCAGACTCCGCAGATACGCTGCACATATCTCTGGGCATCGCGCGGGTCTCTACCCTGGAGGATGATTTCCAAGCCTCTGAATAGCATTCCAGAACTGTGGGCATCTTTTACCACACCATTCTCGGTGATTACCTCAATCTTGAGATGTCCCTCGATGCGAGTTACCGGGTCAACTACAATTTTGCTCAATTTCTATTCCTCCTTATCTCTGGGGGTTACCTACCATGGGCAGGTTGGCATCGGTCAGCTTCTGGTAGAGAGGCGCTAGTAAGTCGGGAAATCCGGGCTCACAGCATCCGATGCATGGTGAGCCGGCACCTATGCACCAGTTTGTCCCGTGGTTCCATAGCCTCAGGGGGCAGTCAGCATAGGTGACTGGACCCTTACACCCTAGCTCATTAAGACAGCCAGGCTCGCCGAACTTCTTGGCGAATTTGCCCTCATCGAAGTAGGCGCGGCGGGGACAATTTTCGTGGACTAGCTTGCCGAAGAAAAGCTTGGGGCGTTTCAGTTCGTCTAGTTCCTCCGGCTTGGGCAGGCCGAAAAGCAGTATTGAGGCAACCGTGCCGATAAACCAGTCGGGGTGGGGTGGACAGCCGGGAATATTGACCAGCGGCTTTGAGAGCTTGCGTGCTCTTAAGAACTGGTCGGTGCCAACATAGCCACCGGGGTTAGGTTTGCCAGCAGCTATGCCTCCGAAAGCAGCACAGGTGCCTAAGGCGAGGACTGCTAGAGCATCTTTAGCTAAAGATTCCACCCATGCCGTCATGGGGATTTCTTTGCCATTTTTCTCCCCCAGAGTGCCATAAATGCCGCCCTCCTTGGTGGGTATAGCACCTTCGACAACCAGAATATAGCCACCCTTATTGTTCTTTGGTGTTTCCTCAAGCACCTTAAGCACGGTATCTCCCTGGCCAGCCATTAAGGTCGCCTGAAATTTCAGGTTTATGTGTTTACCTGGGATCACTTCATCGATGAGGACGTTTTTGATGGTAGGGCTCACCGAGTTAAGGACTGATACTGAACATCCGGTGCAGGTGCCTGTCTGTATCCAGACCACTGGCACCTCTTGAACCTTTGCTTTAGCCATCATTGCTCTCCTTTCGTTTGCCAAACGGTAATTTTACAGGTTTACGCCTGCTAATGCAACCAGCCGGGAAGCAGCAGTGGAGTACAGCTGTTACAAAGGGCTT
>DTZC01000048.1 GCA_012961565.1 Dehalococcoidia bacterium | reverse complement strand
TTGTACTCCTGCCTCATCCTTCCGCAATCGTGTGTGCCTCCTTCCAGTTCTGAAAAGCCTCCCGGTTCAGGCACTCATCTTTTTTGCATTGATTTCCTTCAGGAGCTCGATGTCTATCGCCTGCTGGGCTACTATTCGCTTAAGCCTTGAGTTTTCCTCCTCTGAAGCTTTAAGCCGTTTGAGCTCGGTTACCCGTCATGCTGCCATATCTGGATTTCCACCGGTGGGATGGTGGCTCGGGAACCCCCGTGCTCCTGAGCGGCAATCACCACCGGCTTGCCGCTGTCAACCTCTGGAGAATCCTGGTTACCTACGCCTCCGAATATCTTCTTTGCTTCTTTTATCTGACCTCCTGTGGTTATTTCTACAGGACTGTCTCATTTAAAGTGGGCCTGATTTCGGGGGCAGGCCATGTTGGGGTCTCGCGGACCGAACTCGGCCAAAAGCTAAGACTAAAGTTGGGACCAGTTCGGTAACCGCGAATTTTGAGTCAACAACTGCTGTTCGGTAACAGTTTTATTTGACACGACACGCAGGCTGTCTGCACCAGCCACAAAATATGTGGAGTGAAACTGGTGTCACTCAGCTGCTATCCGATGACCTGCACATCGCACACCGGATTACAGGAATACCTGTCGCACAGGGAAAAGCAGAGCAAGGAAACGGGGGCAGATCTCAAGAATAAGAGCCTGTTCGATATTTGCAGATACCGCTTGACGAAACGAGAAGGGCTGTCTTTGATATTCAAGCCCACGTCATGAAGCCGCTGGTCTGGGGCGAGTTCGAGGCAGCTAAAAACAAGCACTCTTCACCTTGACTTCTAAGAAATGTGTTAATCGTCCAAGCAACAAGGCGCCAGCCTGTCAGGCTGGCGCCTTGTTCCTCAAAACGGTCCTAGACCTCTCTGAACTCTCCCTCCACAGTACCCTCATCACCGGGACCACCGCCGGGGGCTTCACCACCGGGTGGGGGTGGTGTGCCTGCTTGTCCATAAACGGCAGCCCCAATCTTCTGCATCACCTCAGACAGCTCCTGTGTGGTACTGCGAACGTAGCCCATATCTGTCCCTTGCAGGGCTGAGCGCACTGCTGCTATCTTGCCTTCCAGCTGCTGCTTTAAGTCGGCAGGAATCTTCTCACCCTGTTCACGAAGAGTCCGTTCAGCAGTATATACCAGGGCGTCAGCTGCATTGCGTGTTTCCACCTCCTCTTTCCTCTTGGCGTCTTCAGCGGCATGCGCTTCAGCCTCCCTTCTCATCCTCTCCACCTCTTCTTTGCTCAGACCGCTGGAGGCAGTGATGGTAATCTTCTGCTCCTTACCGGTACCCTTGTCTTGAGCTCGAACATTCAAGATGCCATTGGCATCGATATCAAAGGTAACCTCAATCTGGGGTACACCTCTAGGTGCTGGCAAAATGCCATCAAGTATGAAACGTCCTAGTGTCCGATTGTCCGCTGCCATGGGACGCTCGCCCTGGAGCACGTGGATTTCTACGCTGGGCTGATTATCAGCCGCAGTGCTAAAAATCTGGCTTTTGGAAGTCGGTATTGTGGTATTGCGTGGGATGAGTGGCGTCATCACTCCTCCTAAGGTCTCAATGCCCAGGGTTAGCGGCGTAACGTCGAGCAAAAGGACCTCCCGTACATCTCCTTTAAGCACGCCTGCCTGAATAGCAGCCCCCAGAGCTACCGCCTCGTCTGGATTGATGCCCTTAATCGGCTCCCTGCCGAAAAATTGGCGTACCAGCTCCTGCACCTTGGGCATCCTGGTCTGACCTCCGACCAGGATGACGTCGCCGACTTGAGCTGGAGTAAGCCCGGCATCGCTTAAGGCTTGACGACAGGGACCCATTGTCCTTTCCAGCAGGTCCACTGATAATTGCTCCAGCTTAGCTCTTGTCAGCGTTATATTCAGATGCTTCGGTCCTGAGGCGTCTGCCGTGATGAAAGGTAGATTGATTTCCGTCTGGGCTACTGTCGACAGCTCCCGCTTTGCTTTCTCTGCCGCATCCTTAAGCCGCTGCAGAGCCATCCTGTCCTGCTTCAAATCTATGCCTGTCTCTTTCCTGAATTCCTCACACAGCCAGTCTATAACCCTCTGGTCAATATCATCCCCGCCGAGATATGTATCACCAGCAGTTGACTTCACCTGGAAAGTGCCCTCGCCAAGTTCAAGGATAGAAATATCAAATGTGCCTCCGCCCAAGTCATAAACAGCGATAATCTCCTCTTGCTTTTTGTCCAGACCGTAGGCCAGAGTTGAGGCTGTAGGCTCATTGATAATGCGCAGTACATTAAGTCCAGCAATCGTCCCTGCATCCTTTGTCGCTTGGCGCTGGCTATCGTTGAAATAAGCTGGCACCGTGATTACCGCATCGGTGACTTTCTCACCAAGATAAGCTTCAGCATCGATTTTCAGTTTCTGCAAAATCATAGCCGATATTTCTGGTGGGCTGTACTGCTTGTCTCCCATTACCACCCGGGCATCACCATTGCTAGCCTCAACTATTTTATAGGGCAGCCGTTTTATAGCATGCTGGACTTCGGGGTCCTTATATTTCCGCCCCATTAACCTTTTCACGCTGAAAATAGTGTTATCTGGGTTAGTAATTGCCTGTCGCTTTGCCAGCAATCCCACCAGCCGCTCACCCTTCTTGTCGATTGCCACTACAGAAGGTGTAAGCCTTTCCCCCTCAGCATTTGGAATTATCTTTGGCTCGCCACCCTCGATAACTGCTACCAGACTGAAGGTGGTACCTAAATCGATACCAACTGTTCTTCCCATGCTGTCCTCCTTCTAGCTTTGTATTTCATGCTGTTTGTTTGTTTGTTCACGGGAATTATCCTCACCCGTTTCTATTATCTCAGGCATTGATGTCTCGCTTCCTGCTCCCACCACCACCTGCGGCGCCCGAAGCAGCCTGTCTTTTAACTTATAGCCTTTCCTCACCTCATCAATTACCATGCCCTCCTTTCCCTCACCCTGTGCCACAGCCTCATGAATGCTGGGGTCGAAAGTCTCACCCACGCACCTTATCTCGGTTACCCCGTGTTTGCTGAGAACGTCCAGCAACATGTGCTGAATCTGCCTGAAACCATTAATCCAGCTCAAGCCTTTGCTGGTGGAGGTGACCCCCTTGAAAGCACGGTCAAACGCATCAAGCACTGGCAACAGGTCACAGATCAGTGTGGAGTTAGCCCAGTTTATCATCTCCTTTTTCTCCTGCTCTTCACGCATCTTATAATTTTTAAAGTCAGCCTCTGCCCTTTGCCAGTTCGCCAGATATCTGTCAGCTTTCTCCTTCTCCCTAGCCAGAGCCTCCTTTAAGGACTCAATATCCTGCCCGACGGCTTCAGTGGCTTCATTCCCGGGCATTGCTTTGTCCTGTTCAGTCAATCCAAAACCTCCTTACTGATGCTCCTAATCACCGCGGCAGACTCCAGCCACCAGGTCACTGAGTATCCCGGACATATAACTAACGGCAGAGATAGCCCGCCGGTAGTCCATGCGGGTGGGACCAATTACCCCGATGGTGCCACTAACCCGGCCCGGAATGCCATAACCACTAAAGACGAAGCTTAAGTCTCGCAACATTTTGTCCTGGTTCTCTTCACCAATTACCACCTGTACCCCCAGTTCTCTTGACCGCGGGGAGAAAGCAGTACTGAGCCACTCTTTTGTCTCCATCAGCTCCATGATGTCCAACATTCTGTCTTTCTGAGCGAACTCAGGCTGCCCCAGCATTAAGCGTAATCCTTCGAGATGTGGTTCCTCATACTCCATCTCGTCTTCAGCAGCCATTATATCTATAACGGCTTCTGTAACCTGCCTCTCTTCTGCAGTTAGTCCTATCCTCCTAGCCACAATCTCAGAACTGTCCAGTCCGGTGTAATTAGCATTTAGCTTGTCAGCAACCCCCGTTAGCCACTCTTGAGTTATCGGTCTATCAAAGGATAAGAGCTGCCTCTTCAGTATAGCCTCGCTGAGCACTAGTATCATTAGAGCCACAAACTCGTGCAAGGCTACTAGTTCTAGGTGCCGGAACCGACAGCGGCTTGACTTGGGAAGTGTGACTAGAGCGGCATTTTTGACCAGGCGGGCAACAATAGCTGCCGCCAATTTCAGCCATCTCTCAAGTTCCTCCTCTACCTCCTGGAAAAGCTTACGAATGCGATACTGCTCCTCCAGAGGAAGCTCCACTTCCTTAGCTAACGACTCCACGTAGTAACGATAACCCTTGTCCGTGGGCACACTGCCAGCAGAGGTATGAGGACGTGTGACATAGCCTTCTGCTTCCAGATATGCCATATCGTTTCGAATAGTCGCCGGACTGACGCCTAACTGATAGTTGCGGAAAATAGTTTCTGAAGCCACAGGCGCCGCTGTGGCAATGTACTCGCTGACAACTATCTTCAAAATAGTCTCTCTTCGTGTAGCCAAACCCCTCGTCACTTTTAGCACTCTCCTTCTAAGACTGCTAACTTTTTAATATTACCATTCCAGCGGCAATATGTCAAAAATCCCAAAATAGGAAGCCAGTGGCCAGGTGGGAGACTTCTTCTGCAATCGGTGAGCGCGTAATGAAATTCTATCTTTCTGAATAAGTAACCTCGAGAACAACCTCCGACCACTCTATCCATTCAGCAACGTTGTTGCCATTGGACACCCTGTTAAACAGGGCTTCAACCTGGAAGCGGGTAATAGCAGCCGCAGTAACACTAGCTATCTCTGGAGTCACGTCGATCACCGCTGGTGGCTTATACATTAGCGGAGAATGGTACAACTTGCTGCCAGTATAATGGAATTTTGGCAGTTTATCACCATAGGTGACCTTCCACAGCCATAGACCACCTAGCCCCGTAGTAGCCGGGAAGGGATTGCCAACCACAGTACTCGTCGTGAACTTTAAGCTGGCATTTTCTATTTTCTTCCCTGCCAGGCTCCAGACATCGAAGCTCCAGAAGGCACAATAGCCGGCATTTTTTTCATCATCTCCTGCGATGGTCCTGGAGGTGTCTTTGTCTCCAGTGGAGTCCACTGTTCCGCTTTCTTGGGCAACCGGGTTGATGGTTACCGTTCTTGTGACTGCAGAGACAACAACCACGACATTCCCGATAGTCTCCCCACCTTTGCCATCGCTGACTATGACCGTAATGTTGAAGTTTCCAGCTTTATCAGGTGCCATCCAGGTCACTTTGTTACCTACCCCCGTGATGCTACCACCGCTAGTAGACCAACTATAGCTGACTTCATCGCCATCAGGGTCAGAGGCGGTACAGGTAATAATAGTACTGCCTCCTCGCACCACCACCGAAGAGGTGGCAGCGAGGCTGGAGATTACCGGTGGCTGATTTGCGCCAACAGCTATATTTACACTAGCCTCTGTCGAACCTCCTCTCCCATCCCCCACAGTAACAGTAACCGCATAGGTGCCATAACGCGCCGGTGCCCTCCATATAACACTAGCCCCGGCACCGCTGAATTCACCGCCGGTACACGACCAGCTGAACTTTAACGGGTCCCCATCAGGGTCGGAGGCAATACACTGGACCTGAACGCTTTCCGACGGATAAACTTGTGTTTGTGCCACTGTGAGGTTTGAAACCACAGGTGGCTGATTACCACTCGGCTCCGCCGCTGGCGGTGCTGAGGGCGGTTTTGGGCTACATGCTCCATAGAGAGTAATCAACAGAGCCAGCGCTGTGGCTGCCACACTTAAGCCCCTTTGCCTGAAAATATACTTTTCTCCTTTCGCTGTGCAATATACAATCGGCTGTCGACTCCGCATGCTTTTCTATGTACCAGCCTTGCGTTCCAGAGAGCAGTATCTCGGGCACACGGTATTCAAAGCGGGATTACTGCCATCCCCAGCGCTGGAAGATATAGGCCATCCCCAATCCCGGTTAACTGTCACCATGTTAGCGACCACAGCAACCTCCGTAGGGTCTGGGCACTACGCTAATAGTCAAGATAGCTTTAGTACTGACACCATCTTTGTCTTGAGCAATAACCATTATGTGATATTCGCCGTAGTCACTCGGTGCCTCCCAGGTTACAACAGCTCCTTCGCCGCTCAGACTGCCGCCGGTACAAGCCCACTTGAACTGGATTTCACCACCTTTAGGGTCAGAGGCAACGCATCTGATTTCAGTCATGCCTCGCGGATAGACTTCGGCATACTCGGCTTCGAGACTCGATATTAGCGGCGGCTTGCTGCCTTCTGGTTGCGGCGGCACCAGACAGGCACTGCCTGCCACCACTAACAAGACCAACAATGTGCCCAGACTCACCTTGTCCATGGACAACTCCACTGGCATCCTAGCCACCAAGCTGGATGTCCAAAGTATATACTTTGTCACCCAGTTTTAGCAACAGACTGCGGTTCCTTTCGCTTGTTGCTTTCATATTGTTGACCTTGACTCGGCCTGATGATATTATTCTCTACATCTTGCGGAGACACACAATTGTCTGGTAGCCCCAAGCAGGACGCTGAAATCGCTCGGATCCTAGAACTCGAGGCAAAACGGCAGAAGGAGACGATAAATCTTATTGCCGCCGAAAACTATGCCAGCCGGGCAGTGCTCGAGGCTCAGGGCTCAATGCTCACCAACAAGTACGCTGAAGGTTATCCTCAACAGCGGTACTATGCTGGCTGTCCCAACATAGATGCCATTGAAAGTCTGGCAATCGAACGAGCTAAGAAACTATTCAATGCTGAGCATGCCAATGTCCAGCCCCACAGCGGCAGCCAAGCCAATATGGCGGCTTATTTCGCCCTTTTAGAGCCCGGTGACACGGTCATGGGAATGAGCTTAAGCCATGGTGGGCATCTGACCCACGGTGCCCCAGCAAACTTTTCAGGAAAGTGGTATAAGTTCGTCTCATATGGAGTAGACCGAGAAACCGAGAGGCTCAATTACGATGAGGTAGAACAACTAGCATTAAAGCACAGGCCTAAGCTGGTCATAGCTGGAGCCAGTGCCTACCCGCGAATTATCGACTTCAGCCGCTTCCGCAAAATTGCAGATACAGCAGGTGCTCAACTTGTCGCAGATATGGCTCACATAGCGGGACTGGTGGCTACCAATTTACATCCTTCGCCGGTCCCCTATGCCCCGATAATTACCTCATCCACTCACAAGACATTACGCGGTCCCCGCAGCGGTTTTATTTTGTGCAAGCGGGAGCTAGCTTCAAAAATTGATGCTGCTGTTTTCCCTATGATGCAGGGCGGACCTCTAGTGCACGCTATTGCAGCTAAGGCTGTAGCCTTCTTCGAAGCCATGCAGCCTGAGTTCACCACCTATCAGAAAGCTGTCTTGGAAAACGCCCAAATCCTAGCTGCTGAACTCAAACAACATGGCTTCCGCTTAGTATCTGGCGGTACTGACAACCACCTCATCCTTATCGACCTTACGCCTACTGGCATAACCGGCAAAGATGCTCAAGAAGCCCTTGAAGCTGCTGGTATTCTGACAAACAGGAACAAGATTCCATTTGACCGCCGGCCGCCTCAAATCAGCAGCGGCATCAGACTGGGCACCCCAGCGGTGACTACTCGTGGCTTCGGTCCTCAAGAAATGAAGGCTATTGCTTCTTTCATCACCAGGATACTGTCACATCCAGACGATAAAAAGATACAGAGAGAGATAGCCGAGCAGGTAGCTTCTATGTGCCGCCGCTTCCCCACCCCGGGGATAGACAGTTAGATGGCAAATGTGTCTTCAGCAAGATTTGCCATTGAGACCAGGGAGCTAACCAAAAAGTATGGCGACCTCATCGCTGTTGACAGGCTCAATCTAACAATAGAGTACGGTGAGGTATTCGGGCTGCTCGGTCCAAATGGTGCTGGCAAGACAACGCTAATTTCCATGTTATGCACCATTATTAACCCTACCTCCGGCAGGGCTATGGTAAATGGCTTCGATATACTGAAACAGCCGGCAGATGTCAGACGCAGCATCGGCATCGTCTTTCAGGACCCCAGCATTGATGACCGGCTCACCGGCAGGGAAAACCTGAAGCTTCACGCTTGCCTCTATGACATGCCGCCGCCGGTGACGAAAAGGCGAATATCTGAAGTCGTCAGCCTGGTAGGATTGGAAAGCAGAGCCGATGACCTTATGAAAACTTACTCAGGCGGCATGAGAAGACGCCTGGAATTAGCCAGAGGTTTGCTTCACAGCCCCAAGGTGCTTTTTCTCGACGAGCCAACTCTAGGTCTGGACCCCCAGACCAGGGAGCATATCTGGACCTATATCGAATCCCTAGCCCGGACCGGCGACATCACCATCATCCTTACCACCCATTACATGGAAGAAGCTGAACGGCTTTGCCACCGGGTGGCTATTATTGACTATGGCAAAATCAAAGTTGCCGACACTCCGGCTAACCTTAAGGCTGCTTTAAGAGGTGAGGTCATAACTATTACCACAGCGCAGCCGGAAAAGCTGGCTGCCAGACTGGCTGAAGCCAAACTTTGCCCCCATATCGATATCTCTCAAGATACCTTGAGGTTGACCGTCGCCAACGCAGAAAAACTGGTACCCAAACTGATTGAAATAGCTTCTGAGATGGAAGTTGAGGTCAGCTCGGTATCTGTCCACCGCCCCACGCTGAACGATGTATTCCTCCACTATACAGGACGGGAAATCAGAGCTGAAGATGCTGAATCACCTTTCAAGAGGTTCTTGATACGAGGGAGGCGAGCAAGATGAGCGAGTTCAGAAAAATATATGGACTGTGGTACCGGGAGATTCTCAGATACTGGCGCGAGAAGTCCCGGATTATCTCTGCGCTGATAATGCCCCTGCTTTGGCTCCTTGTTTTCGGCACCGGTATGCGCAACCTCGAACTATCAGGGGTTGGGAGCTATCAGTCCTTCCTGTTCCCCGGGATAATCGGCATGACACTGCTGTTTACTTCTGTATGGTCTGGCGTCTCCATAATCTGGGACCGAGAGTTTGGCTTCTGGAAAGAGATAATGGTAGCACCCGCCTCGCGCACTGCCATCGTCATCGGCAAGGCCCTGGGCAGTGCCACCAGTGCCCTCATTCAAGGCTCCATCCTGCTGCCGCTGTCCTATCTGGTGGGCATCCACTTATCTCCTTTGTCCTTGATTGTACTGCTCCCTTCCATGATTCTCATCTCAATCGGACTGGTATGCATAGGACTGCTTATCGCCACATTCATAAGTAGCATGGAAGGGTTCAACTTTATAGGCGGGCTGGTCATCATGCCTATGTTCTTTACCAGCGGAGCTCTCTTCCCGCTGACTTCAGCTCCAGAGTGGTTAAAGAACCTCAGTTATGTCAATCCGTTGACTTACGGGGTTGATGCCCTGCGCTGGGCTATATTCGGTGGAACCGGTTCGCTCCTTCCCATGTATGTGGAGTTTATCATGCTGCTGCTTTTTGCCATAGCCATGATTATAGCCTGCTCCTACGCCTTCAACATCAGGAGGTAACCTCACTCTCCACCACCCACCTGAGTTGTGTAAGTCGAGCCCGGTACACCGCTGCCAGCGAAATAGTCCCCCATTGCTTTCCTCGCCGGAAAGCAGACGCCTGACCCGACAAGCAAGATTGTGTGGCACAAAGTCTATTTTTTACACAGAGTTTACACAACGATTAAACCGTGGCAACAATCGCCCGTTATACTGGTTGTGAAGACTGTAGAGTTAGCATGGCTGGAACAAGGGGGGCCCCGTCATAGCTCGTAGCTAACTTGCAGTCAGAATAAGAAAGGAGGTGTGAGAAATGAAAAAGATTTTGAGCCTGGCACTGGTCGCCATCGCTCTGGTAGCCAGCTTGGGATTTGCCCCGGCAGTCCTCGCCGATGATGTCGGTGCAGACGTTAAAGTCAGAGGCGTTGGTGAGCTTACCGCCCATGGAGATGGCATAGCCTTGCTCGGTGGTAGAGGCAAGGTCGAACTCAGCGGCAACGGTACACTCTGGATAAAAGATGTTGCTGGCGATGCCAGGATTGAGGTAAGTGGATACGGTCGCAAGAAGGTGTTCGCCGATGGCTGGGTTCAGTATGCCGGTCTCCACGGTACTGCTGATATTAAGGGGAGCAACATCCGCGTTGTAGTAGCTGGTGTCAACATTGACCTTTATGCCAAAGGTCGCGGTGGTGCCATCCTCTGGGGACACGGGACTTACCAGATTAATGGCAGACCCGGAGAGTGGAGCACTGTTTTTCCCAAACCGGTGCTGATTACCCCCGCCGAGTGAGCCAGTTATCAACAGACAAAAGTGTGGACAAGCCAGGGTAGCACCCTGGCTTGTCCAGCTGAAACTTGTGAAAGGAGGTAAAACAGAAATGAAACAGGTCTTTAAAGTCATCCTTCCTGTCCTGTTAGCTGCTGCCATGCTGGTAGCAACTATGCCCGCTACCGCATTGGCACAAGATGGGCCAGGTCCGCCTCGACGGAGTGCCCTGATAGCTCGAGCTGCCGAGATATTGAACATCGACCAGCAGGAGCTTGAAGATGCCATCACACAGGCTAGACAGGAATTGCGAGAGGAAGCCCTCAATTCAAGACTCCAGGAGCTGGTCGAAGAAGGAACGCTAACGCAGCAGCAAGTGAATGAGTACCAAGCCTGGCTGGAAGCCAGACCAGACATTCCGAAAGTCCCGCGGGGACAGCTCAAGGAAGCAATGGAAAAGGGTATCATAACCCAGGAGCAGATAGACCAGTTCAAGGCATGGCTGGAAGCCAGACCGGACATTCCCAGAATCTGGCCCACGTTTACCGAGAGACTGATAGAGCAAGGCATAATCACCCAGCAGCAGGCAGATGAATACAAAGCTTGGTTGGAGTCGAGACCCGATATTCCTAGGGTGCCCCTCTGGCAACTCAAAAGGCTGCTGGATGAAGGCGAAATAACTCAGGAACAGCTCGACCAGTTCAAGGCATGGCTGGAAGCCAGACCTGAAATGCCTGAGGTTAGGCCTGAACTGTTGAAAGAACGGACTGAGAAAATACAACAGCGGCGTGATGTCCTGGCTGCGCGCGTCGCGGAAATACTTGGCATCAACAAACAGGAGCTTGAAGACGCCTTCAAGCAGGCTCAGACGGCACTGCGGGAGGAGGCTCTCGATGCCAGACTCCGGGAACTGGTAAATGAGGGCCTCTGGACGCAGCAACAGGCAGATGAGTATAAAGCCTGGATTAAAGCCAGACCAGACGTTCCTCCGCTACGACCAGTGCCGCCATTCAGGCAGCCAGGGTTTCCTAGATGGTAATATTAACAAACAGACGGCTACCCAGTAGACCAAGCACATGTCATTCAGGGATGAGCCAGGCTGCAGCCTGGCTCATCGTTAACCGACAACAAGCACTCCAGGACACTTTAGGATATAATTAGGAAAGCTAACGAGGCTACCTAAGTTTTATCTGTGAGGCTGCGCCATGGCAACTATACTAGTCGTCGACGATGAGCCCAATATTATAGAACTTGCCAAGTTATACTTGGAACAGGATGGTTATCATGTGGAAGGAGCAGGCCGCGGCAGCGACGCTCTGGCAAAGTTAGGTAGCTCTAAACCTTCCCTTATCGTCCTCGACCTGATGCTACCTGATATTGATGGCTTCGATGTATGCCGTGAGATACGCAAGAAAAGCGATGTCCCGATACTCATGCTCACCGCCCGAAGAGAAGATGTGGACAAGATAGTAGGGCTTGAGCTGGGTGCCGATGACTACCTGACAAAACCGTTCAATCCCAGAGAGCTGGTAGCCCGGGTCAAAGCCATACTCCGCCGCTACCAAGCCGGGGTAAGACCGGGTCAAATCATAGCAGTAGGTAACCTTCAAATTGACCCCGCCCGACGTGAGGTGACCCTAGATGGACAACCCCTGAGACTGCGCACCAAGGAATTTGACCTGTTGACCACCCTCGCCCAGAACCTGGGGATTGTCCTTACCCGGGAGCAACTGCTGGAGGCAGTCTGGGGGACCGACTACTATGGAGAGACACGAACCGTCGATATTCACGTCAACCACCTGCGGGACAAGCTTGCTGGCTCGAGTGCCCTCATAGAGACAGTCCGCGGTGTAGGCTACAAGATGGTGTCGCGACCACCAGCACTTAACAAATAACTCAAGGATAGAAGCTTAAGATGAGCCTGCGCACACGTCTTATCCTGTCCTTCATTCTTATTATAGTCTTGTGTCTGGGCATTGTCGCCGCCACCCTGCTGGTGCTATTTCAGGACTACCGCGACAGGCTGGTTATGGCACGGCTCAACGATATGGCACTACCTATCTACGTCCAGTTCAGAGCAGCAGTTGCAGGGCGTCTTTCTCTGGAGCAGGCATGGAGCAATATAGAGGAGCTGTCACAGGCAACAGGAGCGCACATTCTTTTGCTGGACGCCCATAATACGGTCATCAAGCAAGCAGCCCCTGAAGAAAGTCCCTGGACACCACCCCCCAGGCTGGAATTCGATAAGCCACTGCCCCCTCCCCCGAAATCGTACCGAGGGAGCTACACCTCGCCTAATGGTAACAGAGCTGTACTCGTTGCCTACCGCCTGGGCGGAATATTCAGGTCGTTAAGCTCACCACCTCCCAAGGCACTGGTGTTAGCTATGCCTACCAGCGGAGCTCTAGGCTGGTGGCTAGACTTTGCCAAGCCTTTCCTCTGGGCGGGACTCATCGCGCTGACCGTATCTATAGTGATAGCTCTCCTGCTTGCCCGCTCTGTCTACCTGCCGGTACGGCGCGTCACAGATGCCGCCGAAGACATGGCTCGGGGCAATTATGAACAGAAAGTCCCTGTAGCTGGGCCTGAGGAGGTTAGGGGGCTGGCTGCAAGCTTCAACCTGATGGCGAAGCAAATAAAACGTTCCCAGCAAATGTTACGCGACTTCGTGGCTGATGTCTCACACGAACTGAGAAGCCCGCTCACCTCCATAAAAGGGTTTGCCCAGGCCATGCTTGACGGAACTGTCAGAAATAGTGAGACACAGCTCAAAGCGGCTACAGTCATCGAAGAAGAATCCCGACGCATGATGCGACTGGTAGAGGAGCTGCTTGAGTTCTCCAGACTGGAATCAGGTCAGATAACCATGGTCAGAGAGCCAGTGGACTTGAAAGAACTCCTCCAGCAGTGCCATGAGGTCTTTCTTATGCGGGCTGAGGAAAAAGGCATAGAGTTGAAAACAGACATCCAGCCACTGCCAACAGTGGTCGGCGATATCGACCGCCTGGAGCAAGTCATCGGCAACCTGCTCGATAATGCCCTGAAACACACACCGCGGGGCGGCTCTGTCAGCATCGCTGCCCACCAGCCTCATCCCGACTTCGTCGAAATCACCATATCAGATACCGGACCTGGAATTCCAGCAGAACAGTTGAGACATATCTTCGAGCGCTTTTACCGCGCTGATGCCTCAGCGAATAAGGCTGGCGCAGGCTTGGGACTTGCCATCGCCAGACAGATAGTTCGAGCTCACAACGGCGATATCCAGGCTCGAAGCAGACTGGGGCAAGGGACCGACTTCACAGTCAGGTTGCCTGTTAGCCGAATTCCGTGAGGATGCCGCAGACTGTAATGCGCCCTTTCTCCACTGCCGTCGGCAATGCGTTCACGCCACCCCACTGTTACCACCAGCAAGCTCATTATAGCTAACACACAGCTCCTGCAGCACACAGTGCTGGCAGCGGGGCTGCCTGGCTCTGCATACCTTCCGACCGTGCTCTATCGTCAGGACATGAAATTGGTATATATCCTGCGGCGGCACAACTCTCTCCAGCAGCTTGTGAGCTCGCTCCACAGAAGCTCTGGAATCGAGCAGCCCCAGTCTCTTGGCAACACGAAAAACATGCGTGTCCACCGGCAAGGCCGGCATCCTGAGGGCGAAAAGCAGCACACAGCTAGCCGTTTTCGTGCCCACGCCAGGCAGCTGCTTTAGCCAGTTCCTGGCATTGTCCACAGGCATCTCTGCCAGAAAGCTTAGGTCAAATCCACCCAGCCTGCGCCTTATCTCCGTCAGCACCTGTTTTATGTATCTGGCTTTGACTGCTCCCAGTCCCCCAGTCCTTATGCAGCCAGCAATTTCACCGACAGCAGCATCAGCTATGTCTCCCCAGCCATCAAAGGACTCCAGAAGCTGCTCAAAAGCCCTCCCCGAATTCCTGTCCGACGTATTCTGTGATAGAATCGTCTGCACCAGCACTGCTATCGGGCCCTGCCGTAACCGCCACTCGCACTCCCCATACTCATTGACCAGCAAATCGAGCACCTGCTTTACTGTATTGCCACACATGCCAACATATTATACCTCATAAACGCGGAAGTGGACCCCAGCAGTCAGAATTTGCCGCTAGCTGCGGAGTATCAACCATCTGGAAACCCATGCAGTTACCACCCTTCACCACCCCTTGATAGCCAGCTACAGCCCGGCAGGGGTGCTCGGCAAGCAGCCTTGGACGAGAGGCCACTACCGCCGAAATGAAGCCACTTCTGTTAATGTTAATGAGACACGGCAACGCCTTTGGTGCTATAATTATTGATAAGGTAAGCGCTAAAGTAAACTATGGACGAACTCAAGGTCTTCAGCGGCAATGCCCATCCTGCGTTGGCCAGGGCAATCTGTGAATACCTGGGAATACCCTTGGGCAAAGCTGAGGTCTTTGAATTCAGCAACGAGAATATTTTCGTCCGTATTCTGGAGAACGTCCGCGAACGAGATGTGTTTGTTATCCAACCTCTGTCCTCGCCAGTCAACAAGAACCTGGTTGAGCTACTTATTATGATCGATGCTTTCAAGCGAGCCTCCGCTGGCAGAATCACCGCGGTAATCCCGTACTATGCTTACGGTCGCACCGACAAAAAAGACCAGCCTCGCGTGCCCATTACCGCTCGACTTATAGCTGACCTTCTCACCACCGCTGGTGCCAACCGCCTGCTGACCATAGACCTCCACGCCGCCCAGATTCAGGGTTTCTTCAATATACCCGTGGATGAACTTACCGCTCTGTCCATTCTCAGCGATTATTGGAAGCAGAAAGCACTGGAAAACGTGGCGGTAGTCGCCACCGATATCGGCATTTCAGCACGTGCCCGCGATGTAGCAGCCAAGCTCAACGCACCGCTGGCTATCATTGAAAAAAGACGGATGGGCAACATCGATGTCACCGAGACCCTCAACGTTATTGGCGAGGTCGATGGCATGCGTGCCCTCACTATCGATGATGAAATAGACACCGCTGGCTCACTGGTCAAAGCTGTAGAGACCCTCCTGGAACATGGCGCCACAGAAGTCTATGCCTGCTGCACCCATCCTGTGTTCTCAGGACCAGCCAGGGAACGGATTGCCAAATCACCGGTCAAAGAAGTAGTTGTCACCGACACGCTGCCCGTCAGCAAGGACAAGATGCTGGACAAAATCACCGTGTTACCCACAGCTCCTCTCCTCGGCGAAGCCATACACCGCATCCATACCGGTCTCTCTGTGGGTGCCATGTTCGAGTGAAAGAACCATGCTTAAATGGCTAGGCAGCCTTGTTGATTCCAACGAAAAAGAGCTAAAGCGTCTTGAACCTACCGTAGCCCGCATAAATTCGCTGGAACCTGATTTCCAGCGGCTCAGTGATGCCGAGCTCCGAGCCAAGACAGATGAGTTCAGAGCTCGGCTGGAAAACGGTGAGACGCTGGATGACCTCCTGCCTGAGGCATTTGCTGCTGTTAGAGAAGCTGCCAGACGTACCATCGGCGAGCGTCATTTCGATGTCCAACTCATGGGCGGCATTGTCCTCTATCAGGGAAAAATCGCCGAGATGAAAACCGGCGA
>DTZC01000047.1 GCA_012961565.1 Dehalococcoidia bacterium | reverse complement strand
GGCTACAGGCAAAAATAAGGGCTGGCTAAAGCCTTACAGCTACATTAGTAAACATCCTCTCCACAACTTATTTGCATGAAAATGCCTTTTAATGTATAATGCAGTTGGTGGTTTCAGTTTAGGTTATCACAGACTACGGCGAAATTGCTCTCATAGCAACGCAAGTATTGGATGACCGAACTCTAGCCAACTATTTAAAGAGAGGAGGTCATCCAATGAGTTTTAAGGACAAGTCGATCCAGTGTTCCGATTGCGGAACAACCTTCACCTTCACTGTTGAGGAGCAAGAGCTGTTCGCTTCTAGAGGCTACACAAATGAGCCCAAGCGCTGTCAGCCCTGCCGAGAGGCAAGAAGGGCAGAGCGTCGCGGAAATGGTAGCTACGGGCGCCGCGAGATGTTCCCTGCGGTGTGCGCCGAGTGTGGCAAAGACACCGAAGTGCCCTTTGAGCCGCGCCAAGGTAGACCGATATATTGCAGCGATTGCTATAGTAAGGTCAAATTGAGCCAGTAAGGCAGCACTGAAGGCATACACAGGCTGGTTATCTCCAGTCTGTGTATGCTTCTATAACATCCATTAAGGAGGCACTGATTGAATATCTACGTGGGTAACCTATCCTACGAGGTAACTGAAGGTGAGCTACGAGAAAAATTCACCGCTTTTGGAGAAGTGACAGCGGTAAACATTATAAAGGACAAATACAGCGGAGAATCCAAGGGGTTTGGGTTTGTTGAAATGCCGTTATTGTCCGCAGGTCAAGCAGCAATCACCAGCTTGAATGGTGAAATGATGCACAACCGGCGGCTGTTTGTAAGCGGGGCACGTCCCCGTTCCGATAGCAAAAGCCGCAGCGCCTACAGTGGCAGAGCTGAGAGAAAACAAAGGCGGAAAAGACACTAGAAGCAGGATAGCCTGATGCCAGGTAACGTGCACCGAAGAAAGACAAAAGTTGGCACACTCGATATTCGCTACTTTAGCGGCGGACAGGGCGACCCGCTCATCGTAATACACGGTGGTAGCGATGGTGCCAGGTCATGGCGGGAAAACCTGGAGGAGCTTTCCCGAAATTTCAGGGTGTTTGCACCAGACCTGCCTGGCTTCGGGCACAGCCAGTCGGCTGGCAATAAGTTTCACCTGCCACAATTTGTAGCCTTCATAGAAGACTTCTCACAGGCACTGGGCCTTGAGCGCTTCCATTTAATGGGGCACTCGCTCGGTGGTGGTATCGCCCTGCACTACGCACTCCAGTTTCCGCAGAGAATAAAAGGGCTGGTGCTGGTGAGCAGTTGGTGCCTGGGAATGGAGACCGCATTATGGGTCAGGGTCCTGTCTCGTCCTGTCATCTCCAAGCCCCTCGGTGAAGCTGGCGTCGCCATTTTCAAGGCTATTGGTTGGCTGGCTCGCCTGTTCTACGCACGTTTCCGATTTGCTAATCCTCTAACTCAAGTCAAGATAGATATGGGAAAGACCATGATGACATTAAAAGGGCAAGTTGCAATGCTGCAGGACCGTCTTCCTGATTTGAGGGTGCCAACCGTGCTGGTATGGGGTGATAGAGACCGAATCGTGCCAGCCAGTCACGCTTACGCTGCCGTCCAGCTAATACCCCAGTGCCAGTTATATATCTTCGAAGACTGCGGGCATAGCGTCCACAGGCAGAGAAGCAAGGAGCTCTCCCGGCTCCTGACAAGATTCTGGGACTGAAAGCAACTATCCTCGACAAACAGCACTACCCCTTTGGGAACGAAGTCTTCAGGCTCGTCCGTTGCCCCCTTCTGCAACTTATAGTAGATAGAAAAGAGCATGGCAACAAATTACCACAGCCGCACATTTTTGAGCTTTGTTATCTTAGCTCCGAGTCTACATGTCCAACAAGCTCACCCACCACTGGGAACTTCTGCGGTAGGTCAGCACCGTGCGGTGCTTGTTTTAAGGGCATCGGTGAGGTCATAACTGGCATAATGCCTGATGTGGTGAACTCTTTTCCTCCAGTGATAGCTACTTGAAACATCATAGACCTTGTCCTGGTAGGCTATGTAGACTACGCCATTGCTTCCATTATACTGCCGAAGTTCCTCTTCAGTGAACACTCTCATGTCAACGCAAGCCGCTCAAGCTTTAGCCGAAGGCGACATCAAGTAGCATCATCAATGCGAAGCCAACTATGCCGCCCATAGTAGCCAAATCCCTATTGCCGCCGCGCTGAGCTTCAGGAACTAATTCCTCAATCACCACAAATATCATAGCGCCGGCAGCAAAAGATAGTGCATATGGCAATACAGGCTGGGCGATAATAACTGCAGCAGCACCAATAACAGCAGCCACAGGTTCCACAACACCAGATAACTGACCATACCAGAAGCTATGCAAACGAGGCATACCTTCTCTGCGTAGAGGCATAGAAACTGCCAGCCCTTCCGGGAAATTTTGAATACCGATGCCGATGGCCAAGGCAACAGCAGCTCCCAAAGAGGCTGCGGGTAAGCCAGCTGCTAGAGCTCCAATGCCACGCCGACGGCAAGACCCTCCGGGATATTATGCAGTGTTATAGCAAGAACCAGCAATGTGCTTCGGTGCCAGCTAGTTTCCACACCCTCTGCTTCTATTATGGGAAAGCCGATATGCAGGTGCGGCAGTACCTTGTCCATAACACGTAGAAAGATAGCTCCGACCAGAAAACCTATAACAGCTGGCACCCATGCCGGCATGGGCTTATCCTGCGACATCTCAATTGCTGGCGCTAGAAGTGACCAATAGCTGGCGGCAATCATAACGCCGGCCGCGAAGCCAAGCATGGTATCGAGAACCCTTCGGCTAATATCTTTTGCGGCAAATACCACAGCTGCACCTAATGCGGTCATCATCCAGGTGAAACATGTTGCTATAAGTGCCTGTATAACTGGATGCAGGTTTTGAAAGAAGTCACCCACGATTGCTGCCAAATCTAAATTAAATATAAAGGAGGCTAAAGCCAGCTTTAGCCTCCTTATATGATACACCTTTTCGCAGTTACTTTAGGAACTTTGAAACGAACGGGGAGGTGTCACCACGACGCAAGAAATGGCCAGAAGGTCCCTCACCTAGAAATTCAGAGAACCACATTCATGCTCTATCTCCTCGTTAAGTATGGACTGTGCTAGGTCATAGGTGCGATGGTCTTTGCCTGCGGTAAGGTTGCAAATGGCTGTCACCAAGGGCTTTTCAACAATCATAATTTGGGAGACTGTTTACTAATGTAGCTTTAAGGCTTTAGCCAGCCCTTATTTTTGCCTGT
>DTZC01000046.1 GCA_012961565.1 Dehalococcoidia bacterium | reverse complement strand
TGGAGCTGAGGGGAGTCGAACCCCTGACCTCCTCCGTGCAAGGGAGGCGCTCTCCCAATTGAGCTACAGCCCCATCCGCCAATTCATTATACTACCAATCGGACAGCATTAACAAGAACGCCTTTCCTGTTGGGAGAGACTGTCCGTAAAACTAGGAGTGGCAGCCTTTCAGGGGACCTGGCAGCAGGGAAACCGCTGCACAGGGAAAACTTTTTCCGGGTGCCATAGTCGCTTTTCGGGAATGAAGCGCAACAGTGCTATGAAATGCCCCTGGAGGTCATAAGCGCGGCAGTATTTTCCTGAAGGTACGTCTGCTTCGCCTAAAGGCAGTGAAGCTCCATTTCTGATTGCTAATTCGCGGCTTTCGCTAACAACGACAGCCTTCCAGTGTAACAACGGGCTATCAACAGGGCTCAGCAGTTCTTCAAAAGTGCCCTGTTGAACAGCATCTTCGATTTGATGGGGAGCAAGTGCTTCTTCGATAAAGAATGGACCACACCGTAAGCGCGTCAGGTTTTTCAAATGGGCGCCGCAGCCCAGATACTGCCCCAGGTCATGCGCCAGTGAGCGTACATACGTGCCCTTGCTGCACTCCACCTTGACAGTTATAGTCGGAAGCTGACAGTCGATGAGTTCCAGGCTGGTGATTTCAACCCATCTCGGTTTGGGTATTACCGGCATACCGGCACGAGCCAACTCATAAGCCCGGCTACCACGGTGTTTCAAAGCGCTATAGGCTGGCGGCACCTGCTCGATAGTGCCCTCAAAGGATGCCAGCGACTGGCGTATTAAATCTGGTGTTATGTTGTCTGGATTGTCACGCTGAATTATTTTCCCCTCCCGGTCAAAAGTATCTGTGGCTGTGCCCAGCTCAATCTCAGCCAGGTATGTCTTGCTGGTGCCAACTATGAACTGAACGACACGGGTTGCCTGACCAAAACAGACTGGCAATACACCTGTGGCTATGGGGTCCAGAGTGCCAGCGTGCCCAATACGCTTTTCTCCAGTAATGCGCCTCAGCCAGGACACCATGCTAAAGGAAGTCCTGCCCCCGGGCTTGTTGAGGTTCAGGATGCCATCAATGTTCATTTTGTTCGGTGCTGCTGGACGAGATGCGTTCAATGAGCCTGATAACTTCAGCACCACGCTCGATGGAGTCATCAAGGTGAAAGATGAGGTCAGGCATGTATTTTAACCTGAGGCGGCTAGCTAGCTGTCTGCGAAGAAACCCCGAAGCCGCAGCAAAGCCCTGCAATACTTCGTGCTTATTTGCTTCATTACCCAAGGTACTGACGAACACCTTGGCATGCCTCAGGTCAGGAGAGACCGACACCCTGGTTATTGAAATAAGGCTCGCAAGCCTGGGGTCATTAACTTGCTCTCGCAGCAAATCACTGATCTCCTGCTGAATCAGGCTGCTTATTCGCTCAGTACGCCGTGTCATGATTTGCTCCTACAAACTTAAGGCAACGATTCTAGACAAATGTGCTGGCTTGAAAATAGGACCGGGAGAGGATAGATTACGTTACTGTTTCCTGACGGTAGAACTGGATAATATCGCCAATTTGGAAATCTGAAAAGTTCTCTATTCGGACACCGCACTCAAAACCAGCTACTACCTCTTTAACATCTTCCTTAAAGCGCCTCAGGCTGCTTACCCGGGACTCGTGGAGCATGTCACCTTTGCGCAGAATCCGGGCCAAGGAATCCCGCCTGACTTTGCCTTCTCTGACTATGATACCAGCTATCTTACCTTTCTTCGCAGCTTCAAAGGTGGCCAGCACCTCAGCCTGCCCTTCAATAACCTCCGTATAGGTCGGTTCTAGCATTCCCTTCAGTGCCTTCTCCACATCCCTCACCAGTTCATAGATTACATTGTAGTACCGGATGCTTATGCCCTCCATCTCAGCCAGTCGCTGGGCACCGGGCTCGGAGCGAGTATTGAAGCCGATAATAATTGCGTTAGAAGCCAGAGCCAAGAGTACGTCGCTTTCTGTGATGCTGCCACTGCCAAAGTGGATGACCCTGACCTTGACCCTTTCATCGCTTAACCGTTCTAGAGAGTCTTTGATAGGTTCGATACTACCCTGGACATCAGTTTTCAGGATTACATTCAGTTCCTTCACCTTTCCGGAACTGATTTGAGTTGAAAGGTCGCTGAGGCTTGATGTTCTGGCATGTGCCATGGGTCGTTGTTGTCTCTCCCTGTATTTCTGCAAGTACATTCTCGCTTCGCGTTCATTACCAACTACCCTAAAAGTCTCTCCAGCCAGGGGCACCGCATTCAGTCCCAGAACTTCCACAGGGGTGGCTGGCTCCGCCTTCTTCATATGTTTCCCCAACTCGTTAAACATAGCTTTGATCTTGCCCCAGGTATCACCGATTACCAGAATGTCCCCCGGCTTGAGAATGCCTTTTTGAACCAAAAGGGTGGCCAGCGGACCTTTAGTTTTGTCCAGTTTAGCTTCTATCACCACCCCTTCAGCTGGGCAGTCCAGCTCGGCTTTAAGTTCCAATATATCAGCCACTAGAAGCAGGTTTTCCAGAAGCTCGCCTATGCCCTGTTGCTTCTTAGCTGATATCGGTACACATACGGTATCCCCACCCCATTCCTCGATGAGCAATCCCAAATCAGCCAGTTGTTGCTTAACCCTCTCGGGATTGGCATCAGGCTTATCTATCTTGTTGATGGCTACCACTATGGGCACTTCCGCAGCCCGGGCATGATTGATAGCCTCAACAGTCTGAGGCATTACCCCATCGTCAGCAGCTACCACAAGGATAGCTATATCTGTAGCCTGGGCACCTCTAGCTCGCATAGCAGTAAAAGCCTCGTGTCCCGGCGTATCCAGAAAAGTGATTTTTCTCGAGTCCACCTCCACCTGGTAGGCTCCTATGTGCTGGGTAATAGCCCCAGCTTCGGTGGCAATGATGTTACTCTCTCGGATAGCATCAAGCAGGCTTGTTTTACCATGGTCGACGTGTCCCATTATGGTAACCACCGGCGGGCGGGGAGAAAGCCTACCTGTGGCTGCCGCTGCTGGTCGCTTTGGTGGCGTGGATGGCAATCGCTTTTCGCTTCATAGCCAAAGTGGGCAGCAACCATTGCCGCGGTGTCAAAATCAATAGCCTGGTTGATGTTAGCCATAATCCCGCTTCGCATCAACTGTTTGATAACCTCGATAGCACTTACCCGAAGTAGGTCGGCTAGTTGCTTCACACTCAGGGCAGGCGGCAAAATGAGCTGCGGCAGTGCCTTAACGCCAGCTTTAGCCTCCTGGTTGTCTTCTTCCCGGTTCACAGTAGGTTCTCGCCTTTTCTCACTCAACTTTGGCAGCCCTCCCTGTTGGGTAGACTTCTACCAAACTCCAGTAACACCTGACGGTCCTCTGCAGAAAGCTTGATACGTAAGGCGTGTTCCAGACGGTTACCTTTGAGTCCAGACTCCCAGCACTCGCGTAGCGGACACAAATAGGCTCCCCGCCCCACTTTCCTACCATTAAGGTCTACCTTGACCGCGCCACCGCTGCAAACTAGCCGAACCAGCGCTCTTTTAGGTCTTTTTCCCCGACAGGCTACACAGCTACGCTCCGGTATGTGTCTTTGCCGAGGAGACTGTGCTTTGGACTTACTCTTCAAATTCTTCCTCTTCCGGGTAAGTTTCCCATTTTGGACGTGCTTTTTTGGGTTTACCCTTAGTTTCCAATTCCGTCTCTCTTCTGCTGCCCTTCTTCTTTTTGGACTTATCCAACCTGGCAGGTAAGATATCCTCGGCAAACCGGATGTGGGCAACCTCTGCAGACTTGGCTGAGGCGGGAGTCCCTGAAGCCAGAACCAGCTCATAATCAGTTGGAGTTGCGGTAGCACCGGCTACTTCCTCCGCAGCCACCTCTGGCTGGACAGGCAGCACCTCCTCGCTCACCGCTGCCGGACTGACAGGCTCCTCAACTGTAGCAACTTCGGGGGCAAGCTCCTCGGCTTCAACAGCCACCTCCTGAACCTCAGTGACTTCCTTCGCCGCAGCCGCCTTTTCGGCTTCGATTACTGAAGTGCTCTTGATATCAATCCGCCAGCCAGTCAGCTTTGCCGCCAGTCTGGCATTTTGTCCCTCCCTGCCAATAGCCAACGATAGCTGCTTATCTGGTACAGCTACTATGGCGGTGTTCTCCGCCTCGTCAAGCTCAACATGCGATACCTGGGCTGGACTAAGTGCATTGGCGATGAATACCGCCGCATCATCAGCCCACTCAACCACGTCTATCTTTTCTCCATTCAGCTCATTTACAACATTCTGTATCCTTATGCCTCGCAGTCCGACACAGCAACCGACAGGGTCGATGCCATCCTGACGTGTTGCCACTGCGACCTTGCTCCGATATCCCGCCTCGCGAGCTATTGATTTTATCTCAATAGTTCCGCTACTTATCTCTGGAATTTCCAGTTCAAAAAGTCTGCGCAGCAAGTTGGGGTGTGCCCGTGAGACCACAATCTGAGGTCCTCTACTGGTCTTGCTCACATCCACAAGGTAGAACTTAAGCCTCTGCCCAACCCGATAGCGCTCATTACGCACCTGTTCGCTGCCTGGAAGTATCGCTTCTGCTTTGCCTAGGTCAACATAGATTTGTTCCGGTGTGATTCGCTGCACTATACCGGTGACAATATCATCTTCTTTGCCCGTGAATTCCTCGAAGATGGCATTGTGCTCCGCCTCATGCAATCGCTGTAGAATCACCTGCCTGGCTGTTTGAGCAGCGATACGTCCCGCGTTCGGAGGTGTAGACTCTATGCTCACGATAGAGCCAACTTGGGCGTTCCTGTCAATCTGCTGGGCTTCTGCTAGTGATATCTCGTGCACCGGGTCGGTTGGTTCTTCCACCACCGTCTTTTTCACATACACTTTAACTTCGCCAGTAAGGGGATTGATTTTAGCCGAAATGTCCTGACCGGCAGCAAACGCCTCTTTCTTGTAAGCGGAGACAAGCGCTGCCTCAATTGCCCTCAGCACCACCTCCTTGGGCAGGTGCTTTTCAGCCGAAAGTTGTGTCAGGGCAACCATAAATTCGGTCTTCATCAGTACCGCTACCCCCGTTTTGTATTTTCTTCGCTAACAAAAAAGTGGGAGCCTGCCCCACTTTTTGCGCACTCTTAAATTCAATATTTAGTATATCACACCTACCAGGCAAATGCAAACCCAGTAGCGGGAGACTGTTTAGCAACAACCCGTTCTTGGTGCATATTAATCCACCGATGTAGCCTCGACCCTTCAGGGTCGAG
>DTZC01000045.1 GCA_012961565.1 Dehalococcoidia bacterium | reverse complement strand
GCTAAAGCCTTACAGCTACATTAGTAAACATCATCTTCTTAGAACTATCTTTTCTCCGCTGCATTGGCTATACTATAACCAAATAATCTGATAGCTGGTGTAGCCCTGATAAGATTACCTATTTTGTCACCAAAAAGAGAGTCGCCATCCTGTATGTTCGCTAGAAAGAAGAACTCATTATTCAGGATTAGGAGGAGGCGATGAAAAATCAGGTAATTTCAGAAGTATCCATCATACCGGTAGGCACAGGTGATACTGGAATCAGCCATTATATTGCTGCCTGTCTCGAGGTGTTAGAAGGCAGAGGAGACTTGTCTTACCGGCTCACTCCGATGGGAACTGTTATCGAGGGTCCTCTCGACACAGTAATGGAAGTGACTCGCCAGATGCACGAAATACCGTTCAGCAAGGGTGCGTCCCGGGTAGTCACTGTTATCAAGATCGATGATCGTCGGGATAAACCATCGACGATGGCTGACAAGATAGAATCAGTATTGAAACAGCTCCCGTCAGTCAAGACTTGAAATGCTTGACCTCACCGTCCAGCTAGCGCCAGCACACCCAAAAGGCTTACTACTGGCTAATCCGGTAATGACAGCCGCCGGGACCTTCGGTTACGGCACTGAATATAGCCAAGTTGTGGACCTACAAAAGCTGGGGGCGGTTGTCTCCAAAGGGACCACTCTAAAGCCTAGAGAGGGTAATCTTCAGCCACGATTGATAGAAACAGCTTCAGGAATACTTAACTCAGTGGGCCTTCAGAACATCGGAATCGATGCAGTAATCGAAGAAAAGGCACCTGTCTGGGCACAGTGGCAGGTCCCCGTCATTGTTAATATTGCAGGTGAAACAATAGAGGAATATGCACAGATAGCTGCTAAGCTGGAGGGCATTGCTGGTATAAGCGGTATTGAAGTGAACATAAGCTGTCCTAACATCGCATCAGGAGGGGTAGAATTTGGTATCAACCCTAGGGCTGCTGCAGAGGTGACTGCAGCTGTTAAATCAGCCAGTAGCCTACCGATTATGGTAAAGCTCAGCCCTAATGTAACCGATATCGGTGAAATCGCCCTGGCAGTATGCAAAGCCGGAGCTGATGCCATAACCCTCATTAATACGATGCGAGGGATGGCTATTGACATAAATAGCAGGCGACCTTCCTTGGGTAACAGAATCGGTGGACTATCTGGGCCAGCGATTAAGCCCATTGCTCTTTATATGGTGTATCGAACTGCTGAAGTTGTAGATATACCCATAATAGGCTGTGGCGGTATTACTTGTGCGGAGGATGCCTTGGAATTTCTGATGGCTGGTGCTAGTGCAATCCAGGTTGGTACTGCCAATTTGACCAGTCCCCAGGCTGCCCTGCGCGTGCTGGACGGAATAAAGCAATTTATGAAAAAAGAAAATATCCAGGACATAAAAGCCATGGTAGGCAAGGCTAGAAGCTGATATCTCAGTTTCTAATTCTTTTTGCCAGCCAGTTCACTTCTAATAAAGTCGGCAATCTCGAACGTAGGAGTACCTGGACCAAAGACACGTTTTACGCCCATTTTCTGCAATGCTGGGACATCTTCATCGGGTATAATACCACCAGCAACAACAAGCACATCTGTCTTACCTTTCTTTTTCAGACCCTCTATAATCGGTGGGAAAAGCTCCAGGTGGGCCCCTGAAAGGATACTTAAACCAACCACATCAACATCCTCTTGGACAGCAGCCTCAACAATCATTTCTGGAGTCTGTCTGATCCCGGTGTAAACTACCTCCATGCCAGCGTCTCGGAGAGCTCTGGCAACCACTTTAGCCCCTCGGTCATGACCGTCGAGACCTGGTTTCGCAACTAAGACCCGGATTCTAGTTTCCTGTGCCATGTGCACCTCTCCTTAACTTGACAATATAGGCTTATTCTTCTTGCGCTAGTTCGATAAGCACCCCTTTGGTCGACTTAGGATGTATAAAGCCGACCCTGCCAGCCAAGCCGGGACGCCCTTGCTTATCGATTAGCTGAGCCCCTTTATCAGCCAGTAAGCAGAGTTCCTGGTCAACATCATCAACCTCCAAACAAATGTGGTGAATTCCTTCTCCCCGACTTTCCAAGAACTTGGCTACACCACCTTGAGGGTCAATTGGCTCAAGGAGTTCGATTTCACCACCTTCAGCCATAGGCAATAGAGCTGCCTTGACTCCCTGCTGCGGTATAGTTTCAACTTTACTGGGTTTAGCACCAAACAGGTTGTCATACAGTTGCAGAGCCTCATCCAGATTCTTGACTACTACAGCCACATGATGAATTTTCTTAATCATCTTCGCCTCCTTTAAGTCTCCCTTATTAGCGCTCGTGCAATGGTCATTCGCTGCATTTCGGAGGTTCCTTCATAGATTTCGGTTATTTTAGCATCTCGCAGATAGCGCTCTACAGGATAGTCTTTACAGTAACCATAGCCGCCATGGATTTGAATAGCGTTGTTGGTAACCATCCTTGCTGTCTCTGCTGCGTAGACCTTTGCCATAGCTGCTTCCTTGATAAATGGCATATTATGGTCCTTCAGCCAGGCGGCTCGATAGGTTAACAGACGAGCTGCATCAATATGGGTTGCCATGTCAGCTAACATCCACTGAATCGCCTGGAAATTGACAAGCGGCTGACCAAACTGCTGGCGGTCTTTAGCATAGCTAAGAGCATCATCAAATGCAGCCTGAGCGATACCTACTGCTTGAGCCGCCACGGTAACCCGGCTGGAATCTATTGCCTCTAAAGCTATCCTCAGACCACGCCCTTTTTCGCCCAGCAGGTTGGCTGCTGGCACCTGGCAGTTTTCAAATACCAGCTCTGTTGTTGATGAGCCACGTATACCAAGTTTGTTTTCCTCTTTGCCTACAGAAAAGCCTGGAGTCCCTTTCTCCACGATAAAAGCAGTTATGCCCCGATGTCCCAACGATTTATCAATTGTAGCAAAGACCACAGCAATTCCGGCTTCAGCACCATTCGTTATGAACATTTTGGTGCCGTTGAGAACCCACATGCCATCCTCCAGTGTAGCCGTGGTCTCTAATGCTCCAGGGTCACTGCCAGCACCAGATTCGGTCAAGCAAAGCACGCCAGCTTCTCACCTCTG
>DTZC01000044.1 GCA_012961565.1 Dehalococcoidia bacterium | reverse complement strand
TCTTTCATGGACTCCTCTTCTGGGACAATAACCTCCTCCTCTATCGTCACCAGCCTCCGTGCGTTCTCGTAGGTGACAACCTTACAATGGTAGCGTTCATAAAGGTATGTATAAGCTATCCGCGTCAGCCAGAATTTGGGCAGTTTATGCGCCAGAAATCTTAATAGCACCATAGCGCCAAGCACATAGTGGTCATAAAGGGTGTAATATATGTACCCATGTATCATGTTGAGGAGCCTTAAAATTCCCCTAGCCCCCTCTCCCTGCATGCGCCAAAAATTCTTGGTCGACTCCTTTACCATAACACCGCACACCTCTATTTTTCAATCAAAAACAGGAGGTTCATATCCATAATTAAGCGTCGCTTGGAGGCTCTGCCGCAAGCAATAATCTCTGAATCTCAAATTCATGTGCAACCACTGCGGCAAGGTAATCGCTGCTGCTTCCTCAGGTCTCTAATTCCAGATTTTCCAGCCAACTCACACCTGACATCCTGAGCTTAGGGCATTTAATAATATACCTACCGTACTCAGCCGTCAATTTCCTTCAGCAATTGAGATTGTTTATCAACGCAGCTGCAAGGCTTATCAAGGCATTATTCTCTCCTGCGCAGCCCCGAGCCTAAAATCCAATGCCACTGTAGCGCCGAGGCTTTAGCCTCGGCTGCCTGACCCTAAAGGGTCGGGACTACAAATAAGAGGTAACTCAAGGGGGCAGGGCTAGATTAGTCAATCGAGATGCATCAGGAATGGGTTGCTAAAAGCTCTCTGTGTTGGCAGTTTCGCTCTGCCTGTGATATAGTTCTACGGGGAGAATTGACTAGCTTTTTATCAGCGCGGAGGCGGACTATGACTACAGCAACGCCAGAGAGACCGAAATTCACCATCAAGGAGCCGAAGAACTTATCACCGCGAATCAAATGGCTCCGAGACTATTATTTTCAGGGGGTGAAGCGAAGGTGGAACAACGAGTTTACCGCCTGGACTACGGGAACCCCCTGGGATTTCCAATATCAGGAAGGGCAGTACTATATCGTCCCCGAGACCTACACCTTTTTCTCCACATTCACCGGCGCCTTCAAGCAGACAGCGAGAAGGGTCAAACTGCATCCTGACTTCTGGAAATGGAGCTTACCTGAGCGCCATGCCTGGTTTGTCAAAGAAGTGATGGTAAACTATTTGCCCCATGAGATACTGCCCGGCGACCTGATTGCTGGGGCACGTTTCAACCTACAGGCATCCACCTGTCTCAACAAGAAAGAGGCAAAGCAGTACAGAAAGATGGTCTATGGCAAGCATGGGGCCCGGGCTGCTATCTTGTGGTTTCACAACCACGGTTACGGAAATGTCGGGGCAACCAGCGGTCATATTATTCCTGATTACGCCAGAGTAATTGAAAAAGGCTGGAAGGATATTTACGCCGATATCAGCGAGCATTACGAAGCACTTCCACCCGGGGAGAAGAAGGGCAAGAAGGGTGCTCAGCTCCGAGCCATGCTCACCGCAGCAACCATGGCCAAGGAGGTGGCAACAAAGTACAGCCAGGTATGCGCTGACCTCGCAGCTCGAGAGTCTGACACAGCCAGGAAAGACGAGCTGCTCCAGATGGCAAAAATGCTCAACAGGGTTCCCTGGGAGCCAGCCACAACCTTCTGGGAAGGAGTGCAATCGCTCTGGCTCACCCATATGCTGGTCATGAGCGATGAAAGTTATCCCGGTCCTGGACTCTCCTTCGGCAGGATAGACCAGTACCTGTACCCACTGTGGCAAAAATCCATCGGCGAAGAAATGTCCAGAGAGTTCGGCAAG
The DNA here is from genome assembly GCA_012961565.1 of Dehalococcoidia bacterium. Taxonomy (GTDB): domain Bacteria; phylum Chloroflexota; class Dehalococcoidia; order GIF9; family UBA5629; genus DTZC01. Next base: position 8,984 of record DTZC01000044.1, on the reverse strand, counting down.
GAAATACTGAAATGCTTCTGGATTCATGCCAACACAGCATACGATGCTATGATTCGCACCGGCGGGAATCAGGGCATCACCTCTGGATTCGGTCAGGTGGTCACCCTTTCCGGCATGGGTCCTGATGGCAAGGATATGACCAACGACCTCACCTACGCCATACTTGAGGTTATCGATGAAATGACTCCGATTCTAGAACCTAAGCCCAATATCCGACTGCACCGCAATACTCCTGACCAGCTCTACGACAGGATAATAGACATGATTTCCTCAAGCCAAGGAGCACCTTTCCTGTTGAACTTCGATGAACGCTCCATTGCTGGAATGATGCTTGAGGCTAAAAAAGCTGGCGTTGAACATCTTATCAACGAGAACAACGTTTACGACTACGCTCCGGTAGGCTGTCTGGAAAATACCATGTGCGGCAACGACCGCTCGGGTACCGTCGACATCAATCTCAATCTACTTAAGGCTGTGGAGTTGGCACTTACCGGTGGCTACGACCTGATTCCCTACACTGACCCGATGACAGGGAAAACAGAGCCTCCGAAGAGGTACGGTCCTAATACGGGCAACGCCCAGGATTTCAAAACGTGGGAAGAGTTCTGGAATGCCTACGTCAGGCAAACCAAGTACATCATTGAAAGGATTGCCCGGCTTTATGAAAGGACTGACGAGATACGGGCTAGGTTTCTGCCCACACCTTATTTGTCCTGCCTGGTAAGGGGCTGCGCCGAAAAGGGTAAGGACATCAACGAAGGTGGTGCCGAACTTAACTTCACCACTCTCGAGGCAGTAACTTACGCTACCACGGTAGACTCCCTGCTGGCAGTCAAGTATCTAGTGTTCGACAAAAAGGTCTGCACTATGAAAGAACTTATCGACGCTCTGAAAGCCAACTGGGTGGGCCATGAAGTGCTCCAAGCCCGAGCTGCCAATAAAGCACCCAAATATGGCAGGGACGATGATACTGCAGACGAGCTAGGCAAAAAGGTGATGGAATTATGGACAGAAGAGACCTGGAAATACAGGTCCCGACCTACTGGCAAGCAGTTCCGCCCCGGCATGCTGAGCTGGAACTACTGGATTTCTGACGGATATATACTGCCAGCAAGTCCTGATGGAAGACCCAAGGGTAAATTCCTGTCAAACGCCATTTGTCCCTCAAACGGCGCCGACATCAATGGTCCCACCGCCAATGTCAATTCGGTAGGCAAGGTCATTGGGGGTAAAGACCCTGGAGGCAATGGGCACTGGCAGGAATATTGTAACCTGCTGCCTAACGGTGCCAGCCACACTATGACCTTCAACCCGTCGCTTATCCGCGACCCCGAGCACAAAAACAAGTTCAAATCATTTCTACGTAGCTATGTGGAAAACGGCGGTTCCTGCCTCCAAATCAACATGGTCAATGCCGACATATTGCGTGATGCCCAGAAGCACCCTGAGGATTACCGTCACTTACTGGTCCGAGTTACTGGCTACAACGCATACTTTACCGCCATAGGCAGAGAGTTGCAGAACGAAATCATAGCCCGTGAAAGCCATCAGATTTGAGAATCACCGGCTATGGCGCGGAGCAATAGCTTAGCGTCAATTTCCGTAGAGGCGATAGGATACCATGTCCCACGTTAAAACGATAACTAAGGACACATCCCCAATCCAAACACAGCAAGCCCCGAGCGGTATGATAGTGCATTTACAGCGGTTCTCCACTGAGGACGGACCCGGCATACGCACTACCGTGTTCTTCAAAGGATGCCCGCTGCGTTGCCTATGGTGCCATAACCCGGAGAGTATAGCTACAGGACCCCAGATACAGTGGCTGGAAAACAAATGCATTGGCTGCGGCACTTGTATCAAAACATGCCAGCTCGGATGCCTGACCAAAAGTGAGCAAGGAATTGTCATTGACCGCAAGGTCTGCACGAACTGCGGTGACTGCGCTGAAACCTGTCCAGCAAATGCCATGGAGCTGCTAGGCAAAAGGGTCAGCGTAGATGAGCTTCTCGACGAGCTGACCAAAGACCAGACATACTACGAAAAGTCCGGCGGTGGTGTCACCCTTTCCGGTGGAGAACCCATGATGCAGCCCGATTTCGCCGCAGCACTACTCTCCCGACTCAAGGAAAAAGGGATTAACACAGCACTTGATACCTGTGGTGTCTGCTCCACAAAAGCCCTGGAGGAAGTGTTGCCCCACACTGATATCGTCTTATTTGATTTGAAAGAGGCAGATCCAGAAAAGCACTACAATTTTACCGGTCACGATAACCAGAAGGTGTTCGATAATCTATTCCACGTGCGCGATTATATTTTGAACCAGGCACCACAGAAAATGCTCTGGATTAGAACGCCGCTTATCCCTGAGGCGACTGCCACCAGCGAAAACATACTCAGCCTGGGCATGTTCATCGCCAACAACCTGAAAGGTGTCGTCCAGCGATGGGAACTGTGCGCCTTTAATAATCTGTGCCGAGACAAGTACCGAAGACTGGGGATTGCCTGGCAATATGACAATACACCGCTTATGACCAGGGCTGCCATTCAGGAACTGGAGCAATGCGCCAAGCTGTCTGGTGTTGACCCTAGAATCGTAATAGCTACAGGTGCTACCAGAATAACAGACTAATAAGGGGGATGTGAGATGAGCTACCGGGATATACACAGGACTTTTTCCCAATCAGATATCGAGAGCTTCCAACCCGAAATGAAGGTGGGGCTTCTAGCTACTGTAAACGAAGAGGGGTTACCACACCTCACCCTGATTTCCACACTACGAGCAACCACGCCCACTGAGTTAGTCTTCGGACAATTCGCCGAAGGCTTGAGCAAGGTCAACGTCCAGAAAAACCCGAAGACCGGCTTTCTTATTTTGACGCTGGACAGGAACACTTGGCGCGGTAAAGCCAAATTCACCCACACCCAGCGAAGCGGCAAGGAGTTCAACCTGCTCAACAACCTGCCCATGTTCCGTTATAACGCTTATTTCGGCATCCATACGGTCTACTACCTAGACCTCATCGAGCATTACGGCAGGGAGCTTTTGCCCATGAAACATATAGTTCAAGCGGCTCTAAAAACATTGCTTGCCAGGAGACTGGCACTCCGTAAGTCGAAGAAAGAGGTGCTTAACCTGTGGACACGCCAGCTAATAAATAAGATGGCGAATCTGAAGTTCCTCGCCTTCATAGAAAATGATGGCTATCCCATAATCATTCCTATTATTCAAGCTCAGACCTGCGGCAGTGAACATATAATCTTCTCAACTTCAGCATTTAGTAAAGATATCAGGGCGATACCCCAGGGTGCGCCTGTCGCTTTCTTCTGTATGTCATTCGATATGGAAGACGTCTTACTGCGTGGCATCTACCAAGGAATAAAACGTGTGGGCGGAGTCCAATGTGGCAGTATCACTGTCGACTGGGTCTACAGCCCAATGCCGCCCAAGCCAGAGCAAATTTACCCGCAGACCAAGCTGGAACCTGTGACCACCTTTTAGCGGAAGAACCTCCGTTCATTTGCCACCAATCCATCAGGTCACTGCCTACCGGTTTCAACCAACATTTGTCCCACGTCAGCCCTTCTGTAGCATCCTGCTATGAGAATAAGCTATTACATGATAGAATAGTCCTGCCATGAGCCGGAGTGCACAGGGGCACTCGGTTGCCGAGGATCAGCGCCCCTCACTCAAGGAAAGACTGGGCGATCTCTTGACCTTAAGTCGAGCATTCATCAGCCTGATAGTCCTTTCTCTGAGCTTCGTGGGCGAAGATGCTTACCTAGCAGTGGTCATACTGGTAATAATCGGAGGCATAACCGACATTCTTGACGGCAAGCTTGCCAGACGCTACCTCGGGGAAAGAGGCGAAGGCAAACTGGGAAGATATGACCCGGAAATAGACGCTTTTCTCGTCCTCTGCACCCTAGCTTATTTCTCCCTGTCACATATAGTGATTCCCACAATAGCCGGGCTGGGATGGATAGCTGTAGCCGTAACCGTCATTTTCGCCTTCAGAAGGCAGCCAAAGGTTCTTCTCGGGTTCGAAATTCCGAGCATACTGGCAGTGATTGCAATTGCGGCATTGTATGACCTGACGATATTTGTTTATATAGTATTACCAGCACTGGCTATCGGGGTTGTGGTGGACTACAAGAGAGTGCGCTATCTGCTTTTCGACTATTTCCCTAAGATATTCTCCAACAAATAACAACACCACCGTCCGGCTCTTCTTTGCCATGCTTATACCTACCTCTTCATCCTGCTATCTGAAGATGTGGGGAAACAGACAGTGCCCCTTACATTGAAGGATAGTCCAGCAGGTCAGGATATCGTGTAAAGACTGTTTTTCTGCCCACTTTATCCTCCCAAAGGTGGGCATTGGTCCAAAAGCCGCCGGCGTGTATATTTTGCCAGCCATTTTATATTATAATCTCCGGGGCAGCGAGATGTATTGAGACTGGTAAACCGCACAGACCAAACCTCCCTGTGTGGCTCCAAAGCCTAACTGGTCTAATTACTATCGACTTAGACAAAACATGACAACTGCATCCTTGTTAGACTGGGGAGGTGAGGCTCAAGGTTGCAGTGTAATCAGGATAGAACCGGGGCCGCTTTAGAAACCGAGCCGGGGGAACTAAGAAAATGGATGTCATCGAGGCAATCAAATCCAGGTACAGCGTGCGGGCGTACAAACCTGACCCTGTTTCCAAGGAGGTCCTTACCCAGGTTATGAGGGCAGCACTTCGAGCACCTTCTTGGGCAAACACCCAGACCTGGGAATTCGCTATCATCGGTGGTGATGCCATGAAGGAGCTGAAAGATATACTTGGCACCAAGGCAGCAGCCCAAGATGAGAGATACCCAGACATCCCCCGTCCCGACTGGCCATCACCTTACCGTGAGCGGCGTCGGGAGCTGGGAGCTCAAATCTATCAGTTGATGGGCATCAGCCGTGATGACACCGAAGCACAACTGCGGTGGTTTGTCCAAATGTATCGCTTTTTTGAGGCACCTAATGCCATAATCGTCTACACGGATAAGGGGCTCAGTGAGTGGGCATTGCTGAACATCGGTCTGGTCATTCAGACGATAGCCTTAGCTGCAGTAAACTATGGGCTGGGAACTACTATCCTTGCCGCTGGGGTTAGCTATCCTGACGAGATAAGAAAACTATTCAACATCCCCGAATCAAAGCAACTGGTTCTTGCCTTAGCCATCGGCTATCCTGATCCCGAGGCTAGGGTAAACAAGTTTCGCAGCAACCGTGTGCCGCTTGATACTGTGGTCACCTGGTATGGATTTTAGAGGTGCAAAACAGCTCGATGCTTGCTGATGTGAGGAAATAGGCGTCGGTGCCATGGAGCAGATGCCAGAGCAGAGTTCTCATTTTCAGGGCAGACCTGAGGTCTGTGTTATCATCGCCTTGACAAGAGGTGTAGCCCTGTGAAACGTGGGAAGGTATATCTGGTGGGTGCAGGGCCGGGCGAACCCAGCCTGATTACGGTGAAGGGGCTAGAATACTTGCGCCAGGCCGATGTCATCATCTATGACCGGTTGATTGATTACAGGCTCCTTGACGCTGCTTCCCCGGATGCTGAAAAAATATACGTGGGCAAAAGAGATGGTTGCCACACTATAGAGCAGAAACAAATAAACCTCCTGATGGTGAGCAAGGCCAGAGAAGGCAAGAGAGTGGTCAGACTGAAAGGTGGTGACCCCTTCGTGCTTGGTCGCGGGGCTGAGGAGGCAGAAGCTCTTGCTGCCAACAACATCCCCTTCGAAGCGGTGCCTGGAGTCTCCTCAGCCTATGCCGTTCCAGCCTATGCTGGCATCCCGGTAACACATCGCCGCCTAGCTTCTTCTTTCACCGTGGTCACTGGACACGAAGACCCGGACAAAGACAGATCAACTGTAGCCTGGGGCAGGGCAAGCCTTGGCAGCGATACCTTGGTAATCCTGATGGGAATGGGGAATCTGGCACACATAGTAAGGCAGTTGATACAGAACGGCAGACCAGTCTCAACCCCGGTAGCAGTGATAAGCCAGGGCACCAGTCCAAGGCAGCGGGCTGTGACCGGGACACTGGACAATATAATCAATCGAGCCGGAGAAGAAAGCTTTGAGCCACCAGCAGTTATAGTAGTTGGTGAAGTTGTCAGGCTTCGGGACCAGCTCTGTTGGTTCGAGAACCTGCCCCTATTTGGCAAACGAGTCCTAGTGACCAGAGCCGAGGACATGGCTAAAGAACTGAGCCAGCTGCTTCTGGGGCGAGGAGCTATCCCGGTGGAAATGCCCGTAATAAAGATTGTCCCGCCGCATTCTTGGAAGAAGCTTGACCGCGCTGTCCTGAACCTAAAAAGCTATGGCTGGATAGTCTTTACCAGCGTCAATGCTGTAGAGTTGTTCTGGAAGAGGCTATGCGCCCTGAATCTGGATGCACGCTGGCTTGCCAGCGTTAAAGTCGGAGCTATAGGACCAGCCACGGCTAGAACTCTCGAGAGCAAAGGCATACGCCCCGATTATCTGCCTGAAAGATATACCAGTGAAGGTTTTGTCGCCGGGCTCAGGAAAGAGGATATGGCTGGATATCGAGTTCTTGTGCCTCGCGCTGACATAGCTGGCAACGAACTCGTGGAGGGACTTGCCCGGCTCGGAGCTGAAGTTCACCAGGTGACCGCTTACAGAACTGTTGCCGCTACCAGGTCGATCTCACAAGCAAAACAGATGTTGCTGCGAGGCACGATCGATGTAATCACCTTCACCAGTGCCTCAACGGTGAGCAGCCTACTGGCTATCCTGGGACAGAGGTGGCAGGTCATAAGACAAGCCAAGCTAGCCTGCATCGGTCCTAATACACACAAGGCTTTGCAAGAAAGAGGGCTAACGGCTGACATAGTGGCTACCGAGCACACGATGCTCGGACTGGTGCAAGCCATAGAAGAATATTTCCAGGGGGAAAGGAGGAGCAGACAATGAGCAGCTTTCCACTAACACGACTACGCCGTTTGCGCTGCAGTGAAGCACTGCGCAGACTGGTCCGAGAAACCAAGGTCGAAGTTGACGACCTGGTCTATCCTCTCTTTGTCATCGAGGGCAGCAAAATAAGGCAGGAAATAAGCTCAATGCCCGGCCTCTGCCGCTGTTCCCCAGACCTGTTGCCCCAAGAAGTCGAAGGCATCGCCAGGCTAACCATACCGGCAGTGATACTTTTCGGCATACCGCAGAGGAAAGATGACAGCGGCTCCTCAGCTTATCACCCCGATGGAGTTATCCAGCAAGCAATACGCACCATCAAGAAAACAACACCTGAACTGCTGGTGGTGAGCGATGTCTGCCTTTGCGAGTACACCAGCCATGGTCACTGCGGCGTTATAGTGGATGGTGATGTGGACAATGATAAGACTCTGGAACTACTGACTAAAACAGCTTTATCTCACGCTGAAGCTGGTGTGGACATAGTAGCCCCTTCAGATATGATGGACGGTAGAGTGCGGGCAATCCGGCAGGCTCTGGACAAAAACGGCTTTCAGAGCGTCCCCGTACTGGCTTATGCAGCAAAATACGCCTCTGCCTTTTACGGGCCATTCCGCGAAGCCGCTGAATCAGCGCCACAGTTTGGCGACCGCCGCTCATACCAGATGGACCCACCCAACTGGCGGGAGGCATTGCGGGAAGTGGAACAGGATATCGCCGAGGGAGCCGATATGGTGATGGTAAAACCAGCTTTGGCTTACCTGGATGTAATACGGAAGGTGCGTGATACCTTCAACCACCCTTTAGCCGCTTACAGTGTCAGCGGTGAATATGCCATGATTAAAGCAGCAGCCCAGCAAGGCTGGCTTGACGAGAGGAGAATAGTCCTAGAAACCCTTACTGCCATTAAAAGAGCTGGAGCCGATATCATCATAACTTATTATGCCAGGGAGGCAGCTCACTGGCTGACCAGCATGTAATAAACCCCATATGAAACATTTCAGCCGTTCTGAAAAGCTGTTTGCGCAAGCCCGACAGTACCTGCCCGGCGGTGTTAACAGCCCGGTGCGTGCCTTCAAAGCCGTGGGAGGAACTCCCCTTTTTATCAAGCGGGCACACGGCTCAAAGCTTTGCGACGAGAATGACAACGAATTCATCGACTACGTGTGCTCCTGGGGTTCGCTCATTCTAGGGCATTCACACCCCAGGGTGATAAAAGCCATCAAAAAGGCAGTAGAGCACGGCACGAGCTTCGGTGCTCCCACCGAACTGGAGACAACGCTGGCGATGATGGTCTGCGAGGCTATGCCCTCTGTGGAGATGGTGCGTTTCGTCAGTTCGGGTACCGAAGCAGCGATGAGCGCTATCCGGCTGGCGCGAGCTTTCACCGGAAGGAACAAGGTGGTGAAGTTCGCTGGTTGCTACCATGGTCACTCCGATGGGCTACTCGTCGAAGCAGGGTCAGGCATGACCACACTGGGTATACCCAGCTCCCCCGGTGTGCCTCCTACTGTAACCTCTGAAACACTGGGGGCACCGTACAACAATCTGCAAGCGGTGAATGAACTTTTCAGTAAATACGGTAGTGAAATCGCCGCCGTAATAGTTGAACCCGTTGCCGGCAACATGGGCGTGGTGTTACCCCACTCCCACTTCCTAGAGAGCCTCCGCCGCTTGACCCTCGAGTCAGGAGCCCTGCTCATATTCGACGAGGTTATCACCGGCTTTCGGGTAGCTTATGGTGGTGCTCAGAGCCTTTATGAGATAAGCCCGGACCTCACCTGCCTAGGCAAGGTCATAGGCGGTGGCTTACCGGTCGGGGCTTATGGCGGCAGAAAGGACATTATGGAAATGGTAGCCCCTTCAGGTGCTGTATATCAGGCTGGTACCCTAGCTGGGAATCCTCTAGCTATGACCGCCGGCATCGAGACGCTTAAGATTCTCAAAGAAACCACCGTGTACTCAGAACTTGAGAAAAAGGCGTCGCTGCTGGAGAAGGGTGTTATTG
>DTZC01000043.1 GCA_012961565.1 Dehalococcoidia bacterium | reverse complement strand
TGGCTCCTGTTGTAGTGTTTGATGACGAGGTATATGGCAATTTAACAGCGGCGAAGATCAAGGAAATACTGGACAAATTCCGCTAGTCCTGCTGAAGGTAATGCTATGGACTTCAAACAGCTCTGCGAGAAAGCAACCACTGAGTGGCAGGCCCTATGGCACGGCGATAAGCCTGTGATTCTGGTAGGTCTGGCTACCTGTGGCATGGCAGTAGGGGCTAGTTCTGTACTTAAGACCATTCAAGACGAGTTGACCCAGCGAAACATCGAAGCTCATATTATACCGGTAGGATGCATCGGTCTCTGCTACCTGGAACCGCTGGTCGATATTGTCAAGCCAGGACATCCACGAATTTGTTATGCCCAGATCACCCCAGAAAAGGTACTCCAGTTAGTTGAAGACTATCTACTCAGTGATAACCCACGTCCAGACATAGCACTTGGCACCTTCGGTGACACCAGCGTTGAAGGTATACCGAAGCTGTTCGAGCATCCCATGCTAAAATCACAGGTCAGGATAGCTACTCGCAACTGTGGACACATCAACCCTGAAGATATCAACCACTATATTGCCAATCAAGGCTACAATGCACTGAACAAGGTACTGAAGATGCGGTGTGAGGAGGTAATTGAAGAGGTCAAGAAATCGGGATTGCGGGGGCGTGGTGGTGCTGGCTTCCCTACTTGGCGCAAGTGGGACGAAGCGAGTCGCAGCAAAGCAACACCGAAGTTTGTGGTGTGTAATGCAGACGAAGGAGACCCCGGTGCTTTCATGGACCGCTCCGTCCTTGAAGGTGACCCCCACTCTATCCTCGAAGGGATGATTATTGCCGGCTATGCAATTGGCACATCAAAGGGCTACATCTATGTGCGAGCAGAGTACCCGCTGGCTGTGAGGCGGCTGCAAATTGCCATAGACCAAGCTAGAGAGGCTGGGCTGCTGGGCGACAACATCCTGGGTAGTGAATTCAGTTTCAATATCGAGATAATGCAAGGTGCCGGAGCATTTGTCTGCGGTGAAGGTAGCGCCTTGATGTACTCCATAGAGGGCAAGCGGGGGATGCCCAGAGTGAGACCTCCGCGTTCGGTAGCCTCAGGATTATGGGGGCTGCCTACCTCCTTGAATAATGTGGAGACCTTTGCCAACATACCCCCCATCATAATCAATGGAGGGGAGTGGTTTGCCAGTTATGGCACTGAGACGAGTAAAGGTACCAAGACATTCGCTTTGACAGGCAAAATAGCACGCCCGGGGCTGATTGAGGTGCCCATGGGCATGACACTGCGTCAGATAATCTATGATATCGGGGGCGGAATTCCTGATAATAAGCCCTTCAAAGCGGTGCAGACTGGGGGACCATCCGGTGGCTGTCTGCCAGAAGGGTTGCTGGACACCCCGGTTGACTTTGAGACACTGGCTGAAGCCGGCTCCATTATGGGTTCGGGTGGCATGGTGGTGATGGACAAAGACACCTGTATGGTGGACGTCGCCCGTTATTTTATTGCATTCTGCCGGGACGAGTCCTGCGGCAAATGTGTACCCTGCAGGGAAGGACTACCCCTAATGAGCGATATTCTGGAACAGATAACACAGGGGAAAGGCAAACCTGAAGATGTCGAGCGGCTAGTGGAACTTGGTGACACAATAATGAAAGGCTCCCTCTGCGGTCTGGGAACCACAGCCCCCAATCCGGTACTCACCAGCATCCGCTACTTCCGCAGTGAGTGGGAGGCTCATGTAATTGAGAAAAAATGCCCGGCATTAGTCTGCAAATCGCTGATATCTTTCTATATCCTTCCTGAAAAATGCGCTGGCTGTGGCATCTGTTTAAGAGCCTGTCCTGTTGAGGCAATCAGCGGAGGAAAGAGGCTGATTCATATTATTGACCAGGAGAGATGCATCAAGTGCGGGACCTGCCTTGAGAAGTGCCCTGAGCGCTTCAGTGCGGTAGTCAAGGTAACAGGGGAACAGGTAGCTGTTCCCGAAGAGCCAGTACCGATAGCCGCCCAGTCAAGTAAGATGTGAAGAAGTGGATACAGTCACTCTAACAATAGATGACATCGAAGTTAAAGCCGCCAGAGGCAAGCGCATCCTGGAGGCGGCGATCGAGGCTGGTATTTATATACCAAACCTATGCGCCTTGCAGGATATCAAGTTACCCTTCGGCGCCTGCCGACTGTGCCAGGTACAGATAGAGGGCAGGAGGGGTACCATTACAGCCTGCAGCGAGCCTGTAGCCGACGGCATGGTTGTGCATACCAATACGCCGGAGATAAACAGCCTGCGCCGCAAGATTCTGCAAATTATGCTAGCCAAGCACCCGCATGCCTGTCTTACCTGCTGGCGCAAAGAGCGCTGACAGCCATTCGATATATGCCTGCGCAACGTGGCAGTCACCGAGCGCTGTGTCACCTGTCCCAAAAACGGGCGCTGTGAACTGCAAAAGGTGGTTGATTTCGTTGGTTTTGATGAAATGCCTTTTACGTACACTCCCAAAAAGTTGCCCATCGAGAGGGAAAATCCGTTCATCGCCCGCGATAACAATTTGTGCATCCTCTGCGGACGCTGCGTCAGGGTCTGTCAGGAGATACTGGGGATAGAAGCCATCTCCTTTAACCTTCGCGGGGCTCAGACCTATGTTGGCGGTGCTTTCGGCAAATCTCTTATTGAGTCAGGATGCACCTTTTGTGGCTCGTGTGTGGAGGTCTGCCCGGTAGGAGCACTGATGGACATCGGCGATGAATGGTCTCGGTGGCCTGACCGTAAGGCAGCATCTATCCGTTGCAAATATGCCTGTCCGGTTAATGTAGATGTACCACGCTTTATCCGCTTTATTAGAGAAGCTAAATATGACGAGGCTGTAGCGGTTATCCATGAGAAGATGCCATTTGTTGATATCTGCAGCCTGGTTTGTGAGCATCCCTGCGAAGACGCCTGCCGACGTGGCAAGCTTGACCAGCCCGTAGCTATCAGAGCTCTGGAGCGGTTTGCCGTTGAACGTTCCCGCAAGGTCCGCCCTGTCCAGTACTCCGAGACATTAGCATCGGACAAGAAGGTAGCAGTCGTTGGCTCTGGTCCAGCAGGGCTCACAGCAGCCTATTACCTGACAAAAAAGGGGGGGCACGCAGTAACTGTGTTTGAACGTCTAGACCGGGCTGGAGGCATGCTACGGGCAAGCATACCGGAGTATATCCTAGCTAGTGATATCCTTGATAGAGAGATAAAGTCCCTGCAAGAACTGGGCATTGCAATAAGAACCCAAGCTAAGGTGGAATCCACAGAGAAGCTTTTTGAGGAAGGTTATGACGCTGTATTCCTGGCTATCGGGAGCACCCCTGAAATTCCACATGAATTCAAACTGGCAGCAAATGAGAAAAGCCTGATTCAGGTCGACTCCGAAACATTGATGACTACGAGGAGGGGTGTGTTTGCTGGCGGCAATGTTGTAACCAGAAAGCAATCGTTTATCGAAGCCATAGCCGCAGGAAGAAAAGCCGCGGCATCCATCGACCGTTATCTGGGCGGAGCTGGTGACATCTGTGAAACATTAGCTCCTGTCTCCGAAGCAATACCCAAGGTAGGCAGGATTGACAACTTTGCCCGGAGACAGCGGCAGGAAATGCCCTGGCGGGCTCCGGCAAAGGTCGTCGGCAATTTCACCCGAATTGAGCTCGGGTTTTCCGATGAGCTAGGACATGAGGAGGCAAAGCGGTGTATGGGCTGTGATCTTAGATTCGCAGTAAGCCGCATGGTAACATGGCATGAAGAGAGATTGGTACAAAGCGCTTGGCAATCCAAATAACAGGAGTGGATTATATAGTATGTCATAGAATCACCCCAAGAGACTGTTTACTAATGTAGCTGTAAGGCTTTAGCCAGCCCTTATTTTTGCCTGTAGCCCCGAGGTTTTAACCTC
>DTZC01000042.1 GCA_012961565.1 Dehalococcoidia bacterium | reverse complement strand
TTCTGGTCGGTGCCGCCGAACTCAACGTCTGCTTCTACGGCTACTGAATCATAAGCCTGGAGCAAGGGATAAAGTAGTTCTGTAATGGCAATAGGACGTCCCGAACTATAACGTTTGCCAAAGTCCTCTCTGGCTAGAAATTGAGCCACAGTGAACTTACTCGAGAGCCTGATAACATCTCCAAGGTCAAACCTGTTGAACCACTCGCTCTGCCATCTCACTTCGGTCTTGTCCTTATCCACCACCTTGAAGAACTGCTCCATATACGTCTGAGCATTCCCCTGCACTTCCTCTGCTGAAAGCATAGGGCGGGTGGTTGACACACCGCTAGGGTCGCCAATCTGAGCCGTCCAATCGCCAACAATGAGAATAACTTGGTGACCCAGCTCCTGGAACTGGCGCAGCTTCCTCAAGCCAACAACGTGACCTAAATGAATATCAGGGCAACTGGGGTCAAATCCCTGCTTCAGCCGTAACCGTCTCCCCGTTTGGAGCAGCTCTATCAGCTCAGATTCAACTATGACCTCGGCTACCCCCCGCTTTAATAGTCGGTTAAGCTCTGCACCATTCATCTTGCAGGACTAAACTTGCCACTGCTTCATCCGCCTGGCTAGAATGGCTCTTGCGCGCTTTACATCATCTTCCATCTGGAGCTTGAGCTCCTCCACGTTGCTGAAGTATCTCTCGTCTCTTAATTTGTCCAGAAGGTCGATTGTGAGCCTCCGACCAAGCAGGTCGCCGTGGAAGTCCAGAAGAAAGGTCTCCACCATTCGCTTCCCACCCCCAAAGGTAGGACGGACACCGATATTTGTTACTGAGGGTACAAGTTCGCGGTCAACGTGGGCAATAGTAACATAAACACCGTCTTTAGGCAATGCTTGTTCCGGGGCTATATCCAGGTTTGCTGTTGGAAATCCCAGTTCCCTGCCCCGCCTATCCCCTGTTACGATCTCCCCATTGAGACTGAAAGGCCGCCCGAACAACTTCTCCACCCTCCCCATATCCCCATCAGCTAGAGCCCGACGGATAGCACTGCTGCTCACCACCTCACCATCAACTACCACTGCCTCGATGACCTCAACGCTGAAGCCTATCTCCTGTCCCAGTAGCCACAGCCTTTCACCAGTGCCTTCTCTATTTTTTCCCAGAGCAAAATCGGGGCCGACTATAAGCCCGCGCATGTTCAGATACCTCTTCAAAAGGCGAATGAACTCACTGGCACTGAGTTGCGCCAGCTCGGTGGTAAAGGATAACACAACCACAAAGTCCACCTCCAGACCTCGAAGCAAACCCACTCTTGTGTCCAGGTCAGTCAACCAGCGCAGCTCATTCTCAGGTGACAACACAGACCGCGGATGAGATTTGAAAGTGACCACCCCGCTGAGCCACCCGTTTTCTCGTGCCTTGTCTTTCAAGTAGTTCAATAACCGCTGGTGCCCAAGATGTACCCCATCAAAGACACCAACAGTAACAAGAGCCTCCTTTTCTGGTTTCACCTGCACTAGTTCGTTTTCAATTTGCACGGTTGATTTCTCCAGCACCCTATTGGGCTACGAGCTAAGATTCTACTTTCACAGAAGGGCTAGCCAGACATCGTCCCACAGCCTCGACTACCAGCTTTAGCCGGGACATAAGTAGATGGAAGTTCTCAAAGGTGAGTGATTGAGCACCATCTTTAAGTGCCGAGTCTGGTTGAGGATGGACCTCGACCATTATTCCATCGGCCCCAGCAGCAACTGCAGCTAAAGCTAGCGGAGTCACCAGGTACCATTTGCCAGTGCCATGGCTCGGGTCAGCGATAATCGGCAAGTGGCTTACCTTCTCCACTATCGGAATCACACTTATGTCCATGGTGTTTCGGGTATAGGTCTCGAAGGTGCGGATGCCCCGTTCACAGAGCATGAGTTGCGAATTACCCTGAGCTAGGATATATTCAGCCGCCAGCAACCATTCCTGAACGGTTGCTGACAAGCCGCGCTTCAGCATCACCGGCTTGCCCATCTTCCCTACTTCAACCAATAAATTGAAATTTTGCATATTTCGAGCCCCTATTTGCAGGATATCGGCGTACCTCGCTACTAGCTCTACCTCCGCTGGTGACATAACCTCGGTTATCACTGGCAAGCCGACCTCAGTCTTGACACGGGCTAGAAGCTCAAGTCCCGGCTCACCGAGACCTCGAAAATGATAGGGCGAGGTGCTTGGTTTGAAAGCGCCACCACGCAGAATGGTGGCTCCAGCAGCTTTAACAGCCGTGGCCGTCTCCAGTAGCTGCTGCTCACTCTCTATGGCACACGGCCCAGCCATGACCACTACTTCTTTAGCCCCGATGGTGAACCCGCCAACTTTAATCGTTGTATCCTGCGGGTGGAACTCCCGGCTACAGAGCTTATATGGTTTGCTGACCGGAATAACTTCATCAACCCCGGGCAGCAATTCCAGCATGTCGCGGAGTTCTGGAAAGACCTGCCCTACCACTCCCACAATAGTGCGTTCCACGCCCCGAGACAGATGTGCCTTCAAGCCAACTGACTCAATCCGGGCAACCACACTGGCAATCTCTTGTTCATTTGAATCCACCTTCATGACAACAATCATCTTCTATACCACCCCTCAAGGTTTCCTATCCTCTGCTTTAAGCACCTCCGCTCCTCCTAAATAAACATGTACTATGTCCTCGTTTTTCTTATCGGTGTTGAACAGTAGCAAGATTCTCAAGCAACGGACTAAACCGCCGGGCACATCCATCTCGTGCCCGCAGAGCAAAGGTACTTGCCCCCACCCCAATTGTCGGGCAGCCACCGCAGGGAAGGCAGCATTAAGGTCACATGTCGTGGTAAAAAATATGCAAGCCACCTCGTCCGCCTTCACCTCGTTGGCTTCTATCATCTTCCAAAGCAATTCTTTGCTGGCAGCTATTATCGCCTCCCCGGTATTTTCCGGTACAGTAATAGCTCCTCTTATACCACGACATGCCAATTTATCCCATCCCGCTTTCTACTCGCCTCACTGGCTGAACTCAGCCACAAAACTCCCGCGCTGGCTGCACCAGCCAATGGATTGCTTCACTTGCACCATAGTGATAGCTTGTCTATGTTAGCTTTATATCCTACCCTATTTAGCTTTCACCGTCAAAATTGCCTTTCCCTGCAAGACAAATTTGGCACGGATTGCCATCCACTCCTCCCGGAGTTCCTATCATACCCGCCTGCAGCACCATGTCCCACATTACCAGGCCCTCCATTGCATGTGAGACCTGTTCAATCTTGCTTCACACGCTCACAGAGAGTAAACTAGACAGTGCAGAGCTGGATTACTTTAACTCAGTGGAGGCGAGATTATGGACTACAGCCAGAAGATAGCTGCCGTACTTGGCATATTTTTAGCCACAATCATGTTATGCGCCGGGTCTGGATTTCTCTGCTATCTACACGGCTATCAGACCGGGCAGGAGGCTGGTTTCGCCCAGGGACATGTCCAGGGCAAGGAAATAGGCTACCAGATTGGTTACCAGTCTGGCTATGAAGCTGGCTACAAACCCAGACCTGAGCCCCAAGTAACCGAAGGCTTTATTCTGAGAAACCCCACCTACCAGGAAATGAAAGCTTTTCTAGCTCAGGATGTCACAAATGCAAAGACATACACAAAAGACGAATTCGTATGCACTGATTTTGCTGCTGAAGTCAACAATAATGCTGAGGCTAAAGGTATCCGCTGTGCAATCGTCGATATTTTCTACCCCGATGGCTACGGACACACCATAATAGCTTTCGAAACAGTAGACAAGGGTCTAATATTCATCGAGCCTCAATTTGACAGGGAAGTAACTCTGACTATCGGCAAGAGCTATTCCCAGATCAACAACTTCACACCAGCACCACGGGCAGATATTATCGAGCGCTACCTCATCATATGGTAGCTTCGGCGGCAAGCTCCGCTTTTCGGGATCAGGCGAGACCTTGAGCTACTACATTCACACACAGATAACTACCAGCGCTTCAGTGTCCGAAAGCTGTTCGCCGCGGATTGGCTTCCCGGGCATAGTAAGTAGATATCGATGAGTCCCGTCCTTGCTGAAAACACGAATATTGTACTCATCAGTGAGCATCAATGACCCGGCTCCACTATCTGTCCACTCGCCAACCAATCGGTCAGGCATAACTATACTGATCCCGTGAGTCCCATCACGAATGGTTGTCACTCTGACGGTTATACTTACTTCGCGCCCCTGACTCATCGCCACTGTATTACTCCACAGCCTATTTTAGCACATTACGCACTTTACCACCCGCATACTCCATAGTCAGGAGTGGCTCTACCATAGAAGGAAATATCAAATAAAAGTGTCTTCTTTTTGAGACTGTTTACTAATGTAGCTGTAAGGCTTT
>DTZC01000041.1 GCA_012961565.1 Dehalococcoidia bacterium | reverse complement strand
TATCAGAGGCGTTATAGCCAGCATGTGGGGTAAAGATGTTGCCCGGACAATTCGCATCCTCTACGGTGGCAGCGTTACTAGTAGCAATGTCACTGAATTCATCGTTGAGCCAGAAATTGATGGTGCTTTAGTAGGAGGTGCCAGTCTTAAAGCTGCTGATTTCGTCAGCATTGTTAAACAAACAGCAGCTTCCAAGTCAGCTCAATGAAATGCCTTGTTGCCATTATTGGTCCGACGGCAGTAGGCAAAAGCCAGCTCGCTCTGCATTTGGGGCAAACCTTTGCTGGCGAGATAGTCAATGCAGACAGCCGACAAGTCTACCGATACATGGATATTGGCACTGCCAAGCCTAGCTGCTCCGACCGTGCCCTGGTGCGGCACCATCTTATTGATATAATCAATCCAGATGAGTCGTTTAGCTTAGCTACCTATCAGAAACTGGCTAACGAGGCAATCGACGATATTCAGCAGCGACATAAGCTACCTATCCTTGTTGGTGGTAGCGGTCTGTATATTTGGTCGGTAATTGAAGGTTGGAGAATCCCACCGGTAGCCCCAGATGTCAAGTTCAGGTGCAACCTTGAAAAAAGGGCCAGGGAGGAGGGCACACTTGCTCTATGGCGGGAGCTTCAGAAGATAGACCCTGTGGCAGCAACTAAGATTATGCCCACCAATCTACGCCGAATTATCAGAGCCTTGGAAGTGTGGCGTGCAACAGGGCAGCCGGTCTCCCGACAGTGGACAAAGGAAGCTCCGCCTTATCCACTTTTGGTCATCGGTCTAACAACATCCAGGGGAGACCTGTATGGCAGAATTGACTCCCGTGTGGATGACATGATAAAACAGGGGCTGGTAGATGAGGTACGGAATCTCATAGCAAAAGGTTATAGTCTAGAACTACCCTCTATGTCTGGGATGGGCTATAAGCAAATAGGGCTATTCCTGCAAGGCAGAATAGACTTGCCGTCGGCTATTCAGCGAATTAAATACGAGACACACCGTTTCGCCCGGCACCAATATGCCTGGTTTCGTTTGGATGATGCTAGGGTTCATTGGCTCAATATTTGTGACAATGTGGAACAGGAAGCCATCAGGTTAGTGGCAGGTCTGTTGCATAGCCTTGGGTACGAACGAGATGCTTATGCCAGAGATACTCACTATTAAATCAAGTCACCTCTCTAAAAACCCTTATGACATTCTTGCGCAGTTCCAGACGAAGGGCAGTCTTCAAACAGTTGAGAATGAAATTTGCTAAATTGCAAGCTACAGGCAATGATTTTGTATTAGTGGATGCCAGGGATGTAGAGCGAGACTGGCGTGAATTAGCACGTGATATGTGTCACCGACGCCTTGGGATAGGTGCTGATGGTCTGCTCTTAATAATGACTTCGAAAGTTGCCACTTTAAAGATGAGGATGTTTAATCCCGATGGTTCAGAGGCTGAGGTCTGTGGTAATGGCTTAAGGTGCTTTGCCAAGTATGTTATAGACAGAAAGATAGTATCAGCAACAAGCTTATCCGTAGAAACATTGTCTGGTATCAGGAGGGTAGAAGCCTTTATGTTTCAAGGAAAGGTCCACCAGGCCAAAGTAAACATGGGCATCCCCCGCTTCAAAGTAGATGAGATGCCAGTGCTGACCACCGACTCCCAAAAAGGCAGTGAAGAACTTGACATAATGTCAGTCTCAGACTATCCTATAACCATAGCTGGCAGGGAATTGAGGCTCTCATTGGTATCTATTGGGAATCCTCATGCCGTAGTCTTTCTCTCTCATCCGGTGGCTACATTTCCTCTTGCTGATATAGGTCCAGGAGTAGAGCAACATGCCATGTTCCCAGAGCGGGTAAATTTTGAGATAGCCAACGTATTGAGTCGCACCAAGATAGAGGGAAGGGTGTGGGAGCGGGGTGTTGGTGAAACTCTTTCCTGCGGTAGCGGTGCTTGTGCAATGGCTGTGATTGCCCGAGTAAAAGGTTACATTGATGATGAAGTTGACATAATGCTGCCTGGGGGTAATTTAACTGTTAACTGGGATGGGGTAGGGGAGGTATATCTCAGCGGGTCGGTTGAAGAGGTCTTCATTGGAGAATGGCTAAAATGAAACTTTCACATCGCTTGGACAAGCTTCCACCGTATTTATTTGTGGAGATTAATCGCAGAATCGCTCAGAAGCGTAACCAAGGGGAGGACGTGGTCAGCTTTGCTATTGGTGACCCCGATATACCAACTCCAGCACATATTATTGAGCATCTATGTCAGGCAGCCTATGATGCGTGCAATCACCGTTATCCCGAGACTGCAGGGTTACCTGAACTTTGTCAGGCTATTGCTCACTGGTATGATAAACGCTTTGGTGTAACGCTTGACCCAGGCAATGAAGTATTGCCACTACTTGGCTCTAAGGAGGGCATTGGTCATGTCTCTTTCTGTTTACTTGACCCTGGTGACATAGCTCTTGTGCCTGATCCGGGTTACCCGGTTTACTCAATGAGCACATTACTGGCTGGAGGCAAGCCTTACTTACTGTCACTGACAGAGGAGAATGACTTTCTGCCTGACTTCGGAGCCATCCCAGATGAGATTGCTAGGAAAGCCAGGCTCCTGTGGTTGAACTATCCTAACAACCCTACAGGAGCTGTTGCTGGACTCGAGTTTTTTCAGGAGGCAGTCCGTTTTGCCAGGAAGTATGACCTTGCCATATGTCACGACGCCCCCTACACAGAAGTGGCTTTTGATGGATACCGACCACCGAGCTTTTTGCAGTTACCTGAGGCGAAAGAGGTCGGCATTGAGTTCCATTCCTTGTCTAAGACTTATAACATGACTGGCTGGCGTGTAGGTATGGCTGTAGGCAATGCGCGATTGATAAATGCGCTTTTTAGGTTTAAATCGAACTTGGATTCCGGTATTCCGCAGGCAATTCAGCAAGCTGCTATTAAGGCTTTAACTGGTCCCCAAGAGTGCATTGCTGAACATAATGCTATCTACCAACGGCGCAGAGACAAGCTGGTGAACACCATCAATGAGGTCGGCTTGAGAGCTAGGTTACCGAAAGCTGGCTTCTACGTTTGGGCTAAGGTTCCACAGGGATATACGTCCCTAGAGTTCACCAGTGAGTTGCTGGACAAGGCGAACATAGCGGTTACACCAGGCGTAGGTTATGGGAATGCTGGTGAAGGTTACATCCGATTATCTCTGACCTTGCCCGATGATCGTCTTGATGAAGGCATAAGACGGTTCTTGCGGTGGCATACAACTAGCTATAGGGAAGGTAAATAGTGTAACATAGAGAAAAATGCGGCAGACTTTGCTCAAAACCGAAGCAGAAACAGAAAGGGCGTTCCTCGTTGGCGTTGAAAGCGGCGCTCCTGCTAATGGTTGGTCAATCGGGAGTTCGCTGGAGGAGTTGTCCTATTTGACCAAGACAGCTGGTGCTCAAGTAGTTGGTAAGCTTACTCAGAAGTTAGAGAGACCCTCTTCCACTTATTACATAGGCAGAGGAAAACTGCAGGAGCTAATCAATCTGAAGCAGCAGTACCAGTATAGTGTAGTCATTTTCAACGATGAGCTATCACCGCGACAGCAGCGCAACTTGGAGCAAGCTCTAAAGGTGAAGGTCATTGACCGTACAGCGCTGATATTGGACATTTTTGCCAGACGAGCTCGCACGCGTGAAGGTCAGCTTCAGGTGGAACTAGCTCAGCACCAGTATCTTTTGCCCAGACTCGCTGGTCAGTGGAGCCATCTTGAGCGCCTTGGTGGTGGCATTGGTACCAGAGGCCCCGGTGAATCTCAGTTAGAGACTGACCGACGGCTTGTCCGCAACCGGATTCATCGTCTCCAGACACAGCTGGAAGCTGTGAGGCGACACAGGTCACTTTATCGACAGAAGCGCAGGAGGAGCCAGATTCCGGTGGTCGCTTTAGTAGGCTATACCAATGCGGGCAAGAGCACTTTACTTAATGCGCTGAGTCAAGCTGGTGTCACAGTGGAGGATAAACTTTTTTCCACTCTTGACCCAGTGACTCGACGTCTGGTTTTGCCTACAGGTCAGCAATTTCTACTTACTGACACAGTTGGCTTTATTCACAAGTTACCACCTTCTATCGTCGCCGCCTTTAGAGCTACTCTGGAAGAATTGTCCGAAGCCGATTTGCTGGTACATGTAGTTGACATAACACATCCCGATGCTGTCCAGCAGTTCCTGACGGTAGAGGATATACTTGCTGACCTTCACCTCAAGGGCAAGCCGACTATTACCGCGCTCAACAAGATGGACCTGGCGACGGAGGATGAAGAAGAATTATCTCTTTCGATGGCAGAGATGCCGGGTGACATGACGGTCTTGGTGTCAGCTTTGAGAGGTTGGAGATTGGACAAACTGTTGGAAAAGATCGCCGACTGCTTGGAAAGGAACGGGAGGGGTAATACAAGAAAGGAGCGGTGTGGTAGATAGCGAGGAGCCGATTGTGGGAACTTGCGTGATAGATGCTGGTGTTGTGAGAGTGGTGGACTCTGGGAGTGCCCGGAGAGGTAGCTCTTGACATGATAGTCTATCAATGTTACCATACGTGTGGTTCGGACAACGATACTTTTACGAACCCAGGATACATTTTAAGATGCTATTGTCTAACGGAGCCGTGACTCTGGGACCACTGGTCGATGACTTTCTAGAATACCTTGAGGTCGAGAAAGGACGCGCAGCACTCACCATCCGAGAGTATAGACATTACCTGAGCCGGTTTCTTAGCTGGCTCGATGATAATGCTAAAGTCACCAACCCTAGTGACATAAATCCCGAACTCATCAGAAGATACCGCCTATATTTGGCGCATTTGCGTAATCGGAATGGTATGCCGTTAAAGCGCAGTACACAGATATACCATATCATCGCGCTGCGGGCTTTTCTGCGCTATCTTGTGGTGCAGCGCGATATTCCTACCCTATCACCGGATAAAATTGAGTTACCGAAGCAGAGCCCCCGGTCAGTCACCTTCTTAAATTCGGAACAGATAGACAGATTGTTGAACAGCCCGAAGATAGCAAACGAGATTGGACTTAGAGACAGAGCAATTCTAGAAACACTGTTCAGCACCGGATTAAGGGTGTCAGAATTGGTTAGGCTGAACCGCGACCAGATAGACCTACACCGCAAAGAATTTGGCGTTAGAGGGAAAGGTAACAAACTAAGAGTGGCCTTCCTCTCGGATGCAGCAGCACATTGGCTTGAGCGCTATTTACGAACGAGGAAAGACAATTTCAAACCCCTATTTATCCGTTATAGTGGCAGACTCGATGCGCGGAAGGATGGCGAGAAGATGCGTCTGTCAGCAAGGTCTGTCGAGGAAATCGTCAACAAGTATGCTAAAAGATGTGGTCTGCCCGTCGAAGTAACCCCGCATACTCTGAGACACTCATTTGCTACCGATTTGTTGATTGGTGGTGCCGACCTTCGCTCCGTCCAGGAGATGTTGGGTCATGAGAGCATTCGCACAACACAGGTCTACACACATGTGACCAATAGACGGCTAAAGGAAGTTCATCAAACTTTTCATGGTAGAAACAAGTGTGGCTAGGGGCGCCCCCTCTTGTCTTGTGGAACTATAGAAGGCAAACGAGATTCAATATTTTATGTCAAGTATCTTATTCCGGGTTTTGATATTCCAGCCAACGAATTCTTGACCTTATAGCCTCCGGGCTAGAAATCCCGCTAGCTCTGCTTAGCTATTCTCCATTCTATCTTTGTCTTTGAGTACTGCACTCTCGCCGCTTACTATTGGAAGCTCGATAGTGAAGGTCGCTCCCTTCCCTACCCTGCTGTCAACATATATGTTGCCCCCGTGAGCAGTGATGATGCCATGACAGACGCTGAGACCTAATCCAGTGCCTTTGCCCACTTCCTTGGTGGTGAAGAATGGGTCGAATATTCTGGTGATGTTGCTTTTGGGGATGCCAGGACCATTATCCCTGATGGAGATTGTTACATACTCGTGTCCGGCAGACGATGAGAGCCAAATCTTACCTTGATGCTTTACCTCGGCCAGCGCCTGTTCTGCATTCACTAGAATATTTAGCAACACCTGCTGGAGTTGGTGGTAATCAGCTAGAATCCGCGGAAGACCTGCTTGAAGTTCGAGGTGAAGCTCGATGTTGCTTGTCACTAGTCTATAACTTCGCATCTCCAGAGTCTTCTGTATCAGCTCATTGACATCGACCAGGTGTTTTTCCGGCTGACGCTGGCGGGCAAAGCTGAGAAGATTGTGCACTATCTTGGCAGCCCGCTGGCTTTCTTGGTAAATCTTTTCCAGGTCTGACTTGACTTGCGGTGGCACATCAGGAGCATCCATCAACAGTTGAGCATAACCGATAACGCCGGTCAATGGATTATTCAGTTCGTGAGCTATCCCGGCAGTCAGTTCACCAATAGAAGCCAGTTTGCTGGTCATAAGCAGTTGCTGTTCCGCTTTCTTGCGCTCGGTAATATCATGTCCCAGCAGGCGGAATCCAACGATTTCGCCATCCTGACTTCGGCGGGGATAAATAGAAACTTCAAAAAATCCGGCACTACCATCCTGACGCAGGAATCTAAAAGAGACAACTCGTGCCGGCTGACCAGTGCGATACACTTTGTTGGAAACATAGTATAAAGGTTTGATATCTTCCTCGCCTACAAGTGCTCTGTAGTTCATCCCCATCAGTTCCTCACTAGAACGCCCTAATACTTTCTGGAAGTAATCATTGAAAAAAGTGACGTTTCCTGCTACATCTGTTTCCACATATGCCTCTTCCATGTCATCCAGAATGGTGCGATATTTCTGCTCGCTTTCCTGCAACAGAACCTGAGAACGCCCCAGCTCGTCCAGCATTTGGTTTATGTTGAGGGCGAGCTGTGATATCTCATCATTCCCAGTCACGGGCAAACGGACTGACATATCGCCTCTTTTGCTTATGGTATGCACACTGTTGCCCAATTGTGCCAGTCGGGACAATATCAACTTGTGGACTAATATTAAGCCTGCTATACCTGTTATGAAGCCAATGGCTATGAGGAAAAGGATGAGGTAGCGCACAGCGGCAACACCGTATGCATAAATTTCTCGGGGCATATCAACCCTCAACACAACGGCTGGTTTGCCATAAATATCTTTTATGGCAGCATAGCCAGCAATGGTATCATCATCCAGCGGTCGAACAATGGCCGGTGGCTTTTCTGGCACAGATAAATTTACAGCGTGTAACCCGGGAGGTGCTTCTATTTCACCAAGTCGGCTTATGGTGATCGATGTGTGTGTCAGCGCAGCAAGTTCTGCAACCTCAGCTTGGTCGAGGTAGCGTCCCATTACCAAAGTGCCCCGAATGGGACCCTGCTCATCGCTGGTCAGGATAGGTCGTGAAGCGACAAGCATGGGACCATTGGGCAGCAGGATGATGCCTTTTAGACTGCTCTGTAGAGTATCATGTTGCAGGAGCAGGCTGCTGGTTGAAACATGCTCTTGCAGTCCTGCTGGCAGAGCTGTTTCTGTTTCATTTTCTAAATCGAAAGCTCTGGCGAAGACAATCTGACCAGCAGAGTTGATAAACAGCATGAGGTTGAGGTTTAGAGTGACGAAGGTACTGTCAACCAGATTTGCGCTGATATACTCTTCGTTGCCATCTTCGATGAAGGCATATGTGTCGTCCCATGCTGCCCAATCTGAGGCGATTGCATCCAAATAGTTAACCCTATCAGCAAGGGCGTCCAGTCCTCGCTCGACATTACTGGCTACCCTACTTTCATCCAGTCTGGCAAAACTATCTAACAGAAAACTGTGGGAGACAGCGAGCACAAAGATGCCAGCGGCAATTAACATTCCTCCTATTATGAGCGCGGTCTTGCTTTGTAGACTCATGAACCTTTCCCTGCTATCTTTTCTAGCTGCATCAAGGTTGGCTCTTGCCAGGAGCTTTTCCACAACAACTGACTGACTGCTGTATGCCAGAATATCACCGGCTCTCCATGAGTCACCTGAATGGTTCTTTGTCTCGGAAGCAAGTTGCATAATGGTATAAAACTGACACAGCTGTCAAGCCTTAGATGCCTTAAAAAGCCTGGAGCATGACTAAATCATTATGTGAGTTAGGACTTATCTACTGGATAGTTGCATTATGTCAAGCTCTCTTATCCTGCGCCTACAATGCAATAAATGCAAAGATTATGGTCGTACCTTAAACATACCTAGGTAATACCAAGGTAATACTAACGCTGCGTTAGTGCAGTTCAGACGATTATCGGTTATAATCATTAGGTAGAAGCAGGGGGACTGATGGTCAGATATGAAGTTGTTGTGATTGGGGGTGGTCCGGCGGGGCTTACTGCAGGTATGTACACCTCTCGAGCTGGTCTCAAGACTTTGCTCTTGGAGCGGGGTATTTTCGGGGGGCAGATAGTCAATGCCCGCCGAGTAGAGAATTATCCTGGCTTTCCTGAAGGTATATCAGGTTTGGAATTGGCTACACTTATGCAGAAGCAAGCTGCGAAATATGGTCTGGAGACTGCCAGTGCTGAGGTCCTGGCTGTAAAGCCAGAGGACGTGTACTTGGTCACTACCAGCGAAGGTGATTTCGGTACTGGTGCTGTTATCATTGCCGTTGGCTCGGAACATCGCAAGCTGGACGTGCCTGGCGAGGATAGGTTGTTAGGCTTAGGCGTTTCTTACTGTGCTACTTGCGATGGCTTTTTCTTTCGAGATCAGGATGTGGCAGTAGTTGGTGGTGGTGATACTGCTATGACTGATGCTCTGGAATTGAGTCAGTATGCCAGCAATGTTTATGTTATACATCGACGCAATCAGCTTCGAGCTAGTCAGGTCCTTCAGCAGCAGGCCTTAGCGCAGCCTAAATTGAAGTTTGTCTGGGATACGGTGGTTGTCGAGATTTTGGGAGAGAGCAGAGTAACCGGACTCAAGCTGCGCAATGTAAAAACCGGTAAATCTTTCTCACTGCCAGTGGCTGGGGTTTTCGTTGCTGTGGGTCTCAAGCCTAACAGTCAGCGCTTTGCTGACATCGTGAAACTGGATGACACTGGACATATTATAACTGATGAGTTCATGGCTACTTCAGCACCGGGTGTCTTTGCCTGTGGCGATATTCGCAGGAACTCAGTTCGCCAGATAGCCAGCGCTGTTGGTGATGGTGCTACCGCTGCCCTATCTGCCTTCAGATACCTGCGGGAGAGAAACTAACTGCCTATAGTACCATACTTCACTTTTAGTTTAGACTCACTGGGATAACCCTTTCGGTGGCATATTGAGAAATCATATGGCACCCAAACCCTTGCGTTCCGCCAGTGCATCCTCAACATGGAGATAGCCTAAGATAGCCTGGCTCAGAATGTATCTGAGTGGTTCTGGGGGCCAGGGGATGATGCGTCGTCCCACTGGGAAGCATTCTGTCCATTCGGTCTTTCTTTCCAGCAATAGGTCGCAAAGAACCTGACCGTTCAAGTGCATTAAAGATACACCATGTCCCATGCAGCCCAGACTATAAACAGCGCGGTGGTCACCCAGATAACCCAGTGCCGGTGTCATATCGATGGGTACTGAGACCGGTCCTCCCCAATGGTGTGTGACTTCGACGCCTTTCAGTGAAGGGAACAAAGTGATAATATCCTGCTGCAGCTTGGCGAAAATACGGTCATCGAAATCTTTATCCATATTGTCACCGAAAGTCAGGTTTATGTCTCTGCCACCCATAAGCAGGCGGTTATCCGGGGTCAGCCGAAAGTAGTGGACCAAGTTGCGATAGTCCTCGATACCCTCACGACCTTCCCAGCCGATTGGCGACAGTTGTTCAGCCTTAAGTGGCTCAGTTAGGATGATGTATGTCCATACCGGCACTTGCTTACGGCGGAGCTGAGGGATAGAGAGCGAATAGGCGTTGGTAGTCAGGGCAAGCCGAGCGGCTGTTACACAGCCTTTGGGAGTTTTTAGCTCGAAGGCGTCCGCGTGGCGCTGTATCTCGGTTACCGGTGTCCGCTCA
Organism: Dehalococcoidia bacterium; assembly: GCA_012961565.1. GTDB lineage: Bacteria > Chloroflexota > Dehalococcoidia > GIF9 > UBA5629 > DTZC01. The sequence continues at coordinate 836 of DTZC01000041.1, read as the reverse complement.
CAGACCTGCGCGCCAAGATGTTCTGCGACACGCTTCATTTCACGCACTAACTTGACAGGATTAAGTAGCGCACATCTTGGTTCCCACCAGGCTCCTAAGAATACGGGTGAGTTCACACGTGCTCGGACAGCCCCATCATCAATCCACTCAATGCCTTCCAGCCCCAGGGACTCGGCTAGTTTGACCTCCTCCTTGATACGTTTGACATATGCTGGTGTTGTCGCTACACGTAGGAAACCGGTCCGCTCATAATCGCAGTCGAGATTGTGCTCTGCCACAAGTTCACCTACAAGGTCAACTGCTCGTTCCATATAGTGGTGCGCCTGTCTTGTCTTTTCCGGTCCGAATAAAGCCTTGGTCAGCGACATCGCCAGACCAAAGGTAGTCATGGCAAAGCCAGCATTGCGTCCCGAAGCACCAAAACCGACCACTTCACTCTCCAGCACGACTACATGCAGCGATGGTTCAGTCTTCTTCAGGAAATATGCTGTGGCAATCCCGGCAAAGCCACCACCAACCACAGCCACATCGCACTTTAAGTCACCATCCAGTGGTGGGCTTTCCCGGTATGGTCCAGAGCTGGCAAGCCAGAAGCTCTTGCTTTGGTAGTCTTCAGCCATTTTTTCTCCTACCTCCTATTAAAACCAGGCCTGTTTTTTCATACCAAAGTGGTTAGCATCCAGACCCGTGGTCTTTGGACATTTATTGCAGTCATTTCCTTACGAGACAACAGCTTGTGGTCAGTGGAGCTATCAGAATCCTCTTTCCGAGAAGTGACCGGTCTGGTTCACACTGTCAAATTGTGTCAATATGGAGATAGGGGGATTCGAACCCCC
>DTZC01000040.1 GCA_012961565.1 Dehalococcoidia bacterium | reverse complement strand
GTCAGCATGGCTGCCGGCAATGTCTACGAGAATGCCGCGATGGAGAGCTTCTTCAAGACACTAAAGCACGAGGAGGTGAACCTATCCGAGTATGAGACCTACCAGGACGTGGTAACCAGGCTTCCCTATTTCATCGAGAACGTCTATAATAACAAGAGACTTCACTCAGCGCTTGGTTACCACCCACCTGATGAATTTGAGGAGGTAGTGCTGAATCAGAGGACTAATGAAACACCCCGCCAGACTCTCCTAACCCTATCTGTCCAATCATAAGGGTGCAGTTCGAAGTCTCCACGAATAGCTTAGCAGTCTATAGAATTTCGTGATAAAATTAAGCAAAAATTTTCGGAGGAGTAAGTATGAGTATAAAGAAAGTATGTGTTGTCGGTTCAGGCACAATGGGCAGTGGTATAACCCAGGTGGTAGCACAAGCAGGTTACCAGACGACCATGGTGGATATAAAACAGGAGTTCATCGATAAAGGGATGAACAACATAAAAGCCAGCCTGGGCAAATTTGTGGAAAAGGGCAAAATCAGCCAGGGAGATATGGACAAAGCCCTGGCTAACATCGGCACGTCAACCGACCTGAAGGACGCAGCTAAAGACGCTGACTACGTCATTGAGGCTGTATTCGAGAGGGCTGAAGTCAAAGTGCCCGTATTCCAGCAGCTTGAGGAGACCTGTCCCAAAGACACCATCCTGGCATCCAATACCTCGGGTATACCCATCGGTCTGCTTGCCTCAGCAACGAAACGACCAGAGAAGGTTATCGGCATGCACTTCTTCAGTCCGGTGCCGATGATGAGGGGAATAGAAATAGTCAAGTCCCTCCTTACTTCGGAAGAGACACTCAAGATGAGCTTCGAATTCGCCAAGTCTATTGGCAAAGAGCCGGTGGTGGTCAAAGACTCACCCGGCTTTGTAACCAATAGAATAATACCGCTGGTAATGAACGAAGGGGCTAAGCTGCTGGAGGAAGGTTTGGCTTCCATGGAAGACATAGACAAAATCGTCAGGTTGTCCTTCAACTGGCCGATGGGGCCTTTCGAACTCTGCGATTTAGTGGGTATCGATGTTGGCGTTGACTTGCTCGAGGGCATCTACCAGCAAACCGGATGGGAGAGGTATAAACCGGCGCCATTGCTGAAGAGAATGGTGGAGATTGGCTATCTAGGGCGAAAAGTTGGTAAAGGCTTTTACACTCTATTCGCTCAGAAATAGTCAGCAGCTGTAAAGGTGATATGCCGGGCTGTGTAGGTGGAAATCAGGATGTCGACCTCCAGGGCTCAATGCCACAACCGGGCACACCCCGTGCTATACATCAACTGATAAGCCTAGCTCCTCAAGCTTCTTGGTGGTAGGCAGGCTAGTCTTTCTATCCCAGCCCCGCTCATCATAATAATCGTCCAGTAATTGCCCCACATCTTGTTTGGTCAAGATGCTGGTTCCAAAGTAGTCTTTCAGATGATACTCCTTGTCTACGCCTTTGAGAGGCTTGAACCAGACCTCAGGCGGTTCGTCATCCTTGCGGTCAAAACCAGCTTTGCAATTGAGCAACTTCCATAGATTCCATACTCGCTCGCTAGCCTGTTTGAGGTCACTGGGGGTTGTCTCTATTCCGGTAACCGCCGAGTACAACTCAGCCAGCATCTTGAAGCTATAGAATCGGGAAATATAGAGCCGGTGGCACTGCCCGAACATATTAAACAGGTTAAAGAAATCTTCACCGTGCTTGGATAGCCGCCCGACATTAAATGAGTCCCCACCAAAGATACGTCCTTTTGCTTCCTGGGGTACGCCACACCTTTCGGCTTGTTTCAAAAGTTCTTTCATCGGCCAGCCAGGGCTATATGACGGGGCTCCCATAGCCGCAGCAACTCCCAGCGCGCGTCCAGGATAAACCATCATCTCAAACTGCATCGGCCCAAGTCTTGACACCCTGGGGTCAAAGATGACAAACTGTCCTTTTATTACATTCTGGACATACTTTTGCGCTTGCCTTCCAATCCTACGGGCAGCACCAACGACGCCATCAGCTAGGATGTCACCAAAGCCTTTCCTCAAGGCGACGGCCTCTGTGAGCTTTAGCAGAGTATCATACTCACGGTTCAACTCCAGACCGTTGGTATCCGCCTTGGTGATAACTCCATCCTCATACAGGGTAACTGCAAAATCAAACAGCCCCTCAAAGCTATAGACTCTATCAATGCCGTAGCGGTTTACCATGTCAAAAAAGCGAAGGGCAGCAACATACCTTTCTGAAGGCGAACCTTGGGCACAGTGCCCTAACGCCGGTGAGGCTGTCATTATAGCGCCTACTGCAAAGACTGCGGTGTCATACGTCACGATGCCATGTTCTGCTACATCAAGGCGGTCTTTATCAGACATAGGACAGGTAACACAGGCTATCTTTTTGCGGCTTTGTTTATGAAGCTCGTATATTTGCGCCTGCAGCTCCTTGATATCCGGGGGATAAGGTAAGAACACAGAAGACGCCCGCATAAGTACACCCTCTGGGACCCAGCCAGAAGTCATGGTCATGGCACCGCCGCGCATCATCTCATCACGCAAGTGATAGCTCCTGATTCGAACCAATACCTCATCGACAAGTCTCTGTAACCGTTTAGGGTCAGCAATTGTAATTCCCTTCGTGCCCCGAACAGCTACAATGGCCTTCAACTTCTTTGAGCCCATCACTGCGCATAGTCCACCTGAACCGACGGTCCCCCCCTTATCAATCTGGGTTACCGAGATGCTAACCAGGTTTTCGCCTGCCTGACCAATGGGAATGACACTGCACGGTTCGTGCCTCCTTCGTAGCTCATCCGTCGTTTCAAACACGTCTTTGCCCCACAGGTCACCAGCATCACATATCGCCACGTCCTCATCGTGAACCTTAAGATAGACCGGTCTATCCGAGCACCCGGTAATCACAAGGTGGTCATATCCTGATGATTTAAGGTACTGACTGAAACAACCACCACCATTGCTATGGGGAAAGGAATTATTGAGAGGCGACTTATAGATAATCATCACCTGTGAGCAGCCGGGTATTATCGTACCATTGAACGGTCCGGTGCCTATAATGATGGTATTTCGAGGTGAAAGCGGTTCCACGTCTGGGGGGATGAGGTCATAGGCGAGCTTGTTGTTAATACCAGCGCCCCCGATGTATGTCCTGACCATTTCCACATCCAGCGGTTCCTTTTTTATGTCACCGCTGGTCAGGTCAACGTAGAGGATGCTACCGGCATAGCCCGCAATTCCCATCCTAGCCCCCTTTCTCCGTTCCTTGTTTAGTTAAAGCCCCATAAGGACAGTATCTAACGCAGATGCCACAAGCATCACATCCGTCAGTAAAAGTTATCTCAAACTCGCTGGGGCGACCGACGAGCCTCCTGACCTGAATTTTAGAACTGGCCAAGTTAAAAGCGCCATCGAATCTAAAGGAACAACGCAACATGCAGGTCATACAGCCAGCACATTTTGAGGCGTCACCAAGGACAGGCAAATCGCACCTTAAACAGCGTGCCGCCTGCGCCACCGCTGCCTGTTCATTAAAGCCTTGTTCTACCTCCATAAGGCCGCTCAGTCGTTCATCAACAGGCATGGTCGGAACATTAGCACGTTCGCCCAAGGGGAGCAGTGAGCTAATCAGTGCCACCGCCTTTTCCCGCGGTGCTGGAGCCGCATCAATATCTCCGCTACCGCCAAGATATTTGTCAATGGAGCTAGCCACCTTTCTGCCAGCAGCAATAGCTTCAATAACAGAAGCCGGCCCGGTAACAGCATCCCCACCGGCAAATACACCCGCCTTGCCAGTCTCTAACGTGTCAGCCAAAGTCTCTATTGTACCCTTGCCGGTCACAGGCAACCCAAAGTCATTTGGCAGGTCAACCATTTGCCCGATGGCTATAATCACCGTGTCAGCATCCATCTCAAACTCGCTCCCGGCTACCGGTTCTGGCTGCCTTCTGCCGCTTTCGTCCACTTCGGCAAGTCTGGTGCGGATGCACTCCATCCTGAGCCGAGCACCGGCTTTAGTGAGCCTACTCGGAGTTGACAGGAGTTCGATTTTCACCCCTTCAAAAACCGCCTCTTCCACCTGGTCTTGATGAGCTGGCATCTCCTCTAGCGAGCGGCGATATAAGATGCCTACATCCCTAGCACCCATTCGCAGAGCAACACGAGCTGAATCCACTGCAGCGTC
>DTZC01000039.1 GCA_012961565.1 Dehalococcoidia bacterium | reverse complement strand
GTGGCATAACGGTCCGTAGACAATGGAACTGTGCCCGGTGACCCAGCCGACGTCAGCGGTGCACCAGTAAACGGACTCCTCTTTGACGTTGAAAACCCACTTGTAGCCGGAGTTGGTGAAGACCAAATAGCCGCCGGTACTGTGGACAATACCCTTTGGTCTCCCTGTGGTACCTGAAGTATACAAGATATAGAGAGGGTGGGTAGACTCGACAGGTTCTGCCGGGACAAAGGCTGCAGCCTCATCGAGTAATTCGTGAAGCCAGAAGTCCCGCCCTGGCTTCATGTTGACTGCTATACTCCCTCTCCTTGCCACAATTACTTTTTCAATCGAAGGTGTTAGCCTCAAAGCCTCATCGCTGATACTTTTCAATTCCAGAAATTTACCCCTTCGAAAGCCAGCATCTGCTGTTACCAGGACTTTAGCTCGGATGTCATTGATTCTGTCGGCTAAAGCTTGTGCACTGAAGCCCGAGAATACAACTGTGTGAGGAGCCCCAATTCTGGCACAAGCCAGCATGAATATGGGTAGTTCTGGAATCATCGGCAGATACATTGCCACCCTATCACCTTTGTGAATACCTGAATTCTTGAGTACCGAGGCGAACTTGTTAACCCACCTGTAAAGAATAGAATAGCTCAAGACCTGGCTGTCACCGAGCTCACCCTCCCAGTATATAGCGACCTTGCTCCTCCGCCAGGTCTTTGTATGCCGGTCTACACATTGATAGCAGGCATTGAGTTTGCCTCCCACAAACCAGCGTGCGAAGGGCGGTTCCCACTCAAGGACTTTGTCCCAGGTCTTGAACCAGTCGAGCTTGCGCGCCTCTTCAGCCCAGAAGCCCTCCGGGTCACTTAATGAGCGATTGTACATCTCTACATATTTCTTGAATGGCCAGTAAGCTTGTTCAAAAGATATGGATGTGTTTGCCATGGCTCCCCCCTTCTTCTGTGATTCCCTTCATTTAAACCGGTCAGCAATTAGTATCGGAATGTGCCCGTTATTTCGCCTCCCTGGATGAGTTCAATGTCATATCCTTAAAGGGCTTATTCCACATCATACTGTTTTGGTGTCAGCTTGTTGGAACCTTTGCTGGCAGTAAGGATGCCTTCTCTGGAGTCCGCAGGCATTACATTGCCCGTGTCGGCAGTCTGGGGTCTCCCTTCCCTGTTCCATATCTTGGAGTTCCTTCTTAAGAAAGGCTGGTGTTACTCCAATATCGATGTGCTGCCAGGGTAAGAGTTCATCCAATGACCTTTGCCTAGTAGTATAAAAGGAGGGATCAAGGCTATTCTCCTGGAAAGCGCGCAGCCAGCGATTGTAGTTGAAGTGTTCATGCCAAGCGTCGAACTTACCTCCCAGTTCCCAGGCTCGGTGGATAACTGCTCCCAGGCGTCGGTCGCCGCGGGATAGAATTGCTTCAAGCTTACTGGCTTTAATGTCCTGCCATGAGAAGCGGGTTCCAGTTCGGCGCAAACCTTGCTTGAGCAGGTCAAGCCTAGGCGTTAGCTGCTCTTCTGAGCACTGGGCTAGCCACTGGCAAGGAGTATGGGGCTTGGGTACAAATGTTGCTACGCTAACTCGTAGCCTCGGTGGCTTGCCCCCGGCTTTCCTGCCTATCTGGAGCGTCTTGTGGACCAAATCGATTATGCCTTTTATATCATCCTCGGTCTCGGTAGGCAGTCCCACCATGAAATACAGCTTGAGGTTAAGCCACCCTTTTTCGAAAGCGGCAGCGAAGGTCTGGAGTATCGCCTCTTCGGAAATGCTTTTGTTTATCACCTGCCTCAGTCTCTCGGTGCCAGCCTCGGGGGCGAAGGTGAGGGTAGTCTTGCGGCGTGGTGGCAGTGATTCTATAAGCTCTATAGAGGACATGTCGAGCCGAAGGCTGGGAAGAGACAGGGTGAGGTTGTCTCTTTGGAACTGGCTCGACAGACGGCGGACGAGGCTGCCTATATTGTGGTAATCTCCGGTACTCAGTGAAACTAGAGACACTTCATTATACCCGCAGTTAGATATGAGTGCTGTCACAGCATCGACTACCTCTTGTTCAGTTAGTTCGCGGACTGGCCTGTATATCATCCCTGCCTGGCAAAAGCGGCAACCGCGGCTGCAGCCACGCTGAATTTCGATGACGCCCCTATCGTGAATCACTTCTATGTAAGGGACGACCGGGCTGACAATTGGCTGTGGAAGTCTAGGCACTATCTGCCGTTCGATGGTCGGTCTAGCTTCAGGCACTTTTGGAGTGATATTAGCTAGGGTGCCATCCCTGTGGTAATTCACCTCATATAAGCTGGGCACATATATACCAGGAAGCTTTGCTGCTCGTTTCAGGAATACCTCTCTGTTGCCCTGGCTGGCTCGGAAAGTATCCAGCAGCCTTAACAGGCACTCTTCAGCTTCGCCGATGACAAACAGGTCGATGAAATCGGACATAGGTTCCGGGTTAAATGCGCAACTGCCCCCGGCAATTATCATGGGGTGTGTATCATCCCTCTGGTGGCTGAGTAGCGGAATTCGAGCCAGATTGAGCATATTCAGTACATTGGTGTAAGTAAGCTCGTAGCCTAGGGAGAATCCGATGATATCGAAGTCACTCAAAGGGCGTTTTGTTTCCAGACTGAATAGCGGGATGTTGTTCTGTCGTAGCAATGTCTCCATATCTGGCCATGGGGCATAGACCCTTTCTGCTAGCACGTCAGGCTGGTCATTGAGTATCTTGTAGAGTATTGGTAATGCCAGATTTGACATGCCAACCTCGTAAACATCAGGAAAGGCTAGGGCAATTCGAATGGCGGCAGCTTGCCAGTCTTTAATTACGCT
>DTZC01000038.1 GCA_012961565.1 Dehalococcoidia bacterium | reverse complement strand
GGGTGGCTCGGCTATCGGCGGCGATTTGCTCCACAGCCTGATATTTCAGGTAGGTAAGCCCATGGTATTTGTTCACCGTGATTATGACCTTCCGGCCTTTGTCGATAACAGGACGCTGGTTGTGGGCTCGAGCTATTCTGGAAATACAGAAGAAACGTTGTCTGCCTTCTCTCAGGCTTTGAAAAGTGATTGTAAAAAGCTGGTGCTCACTAGCGGGGGTAAGCTGAAATTGCTAGCTGAAGATGCCAATGTGCCGGTATTCCTAATAGACGTTGTTGTCCCGCCCCGGGCTGCCTTAGCTTACAGCTTCTTACCCCTAGTGGCATTGTTGCAGAAGATGGGCTTTATCCCAGACAAAACAACCGAGGTGGAGGCAATGATTCGGGATCTGGAGGACTTTTGCAGGGAACTTGGAGAGAGTGTACCTATCGATTCCAATCGGGCTAAGCAATTGGCAATCAAATTGCATGGCAGAATAGCCGTGATTTATGGTGCTGGCATACTGTCTGAAGTTGCCCGGCGCTGGAAGACGCAACTCAATGAGAACAGTAAGACTTGGGCTTTTCACGAGCTATTTCCTGAGCTCAACCACAACGCTGTTGTTGGCTATCAGTTCCCGCAGGAGTTAGCACCTAGAATATACGTGGTACTACTTCACAGCTCCCTTCTCCACCCCAGGATCCTGATTCGGTATCAGGCAACGTGCGAGTTACTGAAACAGAGGGGGGTAAGCCATGAGATTGTGAATAGCCATGGACAGATTGAACTCAGTCACCTCATGAGTTTAGTGTTCCTTGGTGACTGGGTCAGCTATTATCTGGCGCTCCTCTATGGGACTGACCCCACGCCGGTGGAAGCGATTGAGTACCTCAAGAAACAGATGAGAGAGGTGAAGTAGGTTAACTAGCCTCTGCTATGGTTCACTTATGATAATCAGTCTCGGTCCCTCGGGGGCATCCTCGACATCGAGGGTAATGCCCAAAAGCATAACAGCTAATTCCTCTTGCACCAAGAGCACCTTTGAGCCTTCGTGCTCCACCACCTGGTCACCGGGCAGTTCTACATCTATAGCCAGCCCAAGTTGCCCTTGGGCAGTAGCAGCAAGCCTCAAGCTCTCCTCCGGATTATCTGTGTTATCGGACAGTATTTTCTTTAATTCTTCCCTGGCGCGTTCAGTGACCTTTATCATTTTTTACCCCCTGTAGTTCTTTATTCATATCAAGGTCATTACCGATGGTGACATTACTGGAATCTAATATCTTCTCTGTCTCTTCCTTCCGCCAAATCCGCCCCCTTTCCTGACGCTGTAGTGTCTACCGCCTCTGCTGTCGGAGCGGGGGCGGGCTTCACCAACATCAAGTGTCCGCCCTTTTAGCGTCTTCCCCTTGAGACCATCGATTGCCGCTTGGCCCTCGGACGCTGATGGCATTTCGACAAATCCAAAGCCCCGGGACTGCCCGCTATATTTGTCCTTAATGAGGTTTACAGAAGTCACTTCTCCAAAAGCCATGAATTCCTCTCGCAGCTCCTTTTCAGTCACTTCACGCGATAAATTGCCTACGTAAATATTCATTTTTACCGTCCCCTCCTTGTCAGATTATCGTCAGATTATCCGATCCTTCGCCGACCACCAATGCTATATAGTATGCCTGATATCCCTATTGGTCACAGACCAAGCTGCTTGTACTGGGAGGCAGCGGTCAAAACCTAGCATGCTTACTTGCCCTTACCTTGTTATAACAATCACTGCAATAGACCGGTCTGTCTTCGCGGGGTTGAAATGGCACTTCGGCATCATTGCCACACTGGGCACATGTGACGGAAAACATCTCCCGCTGTGCCCTACTTCCATAGCGTCTTTCTTTCCTGGCCTGGCGACACGGGAGACAGCGCTTGGGCTCATTGGCATAGCCTCTAGAGGCAAAAAGTTCTTGCTCTTCAGCGCTGAAGGTGAAGTCAGCCCCGCAATCGGAGCAGAGGAGTGATTTGTCCTGGAAACCCACCGGATGACCTCCTTTCCTTATTGAATTAAATAGTTGGTTCAAGCTGCGGTCATCCGGTACTTGAGCAAAAGTGAACTACGGTGGCTTAAGTTCGCGACGACCTAGACCAAAACCATTACCTGTATTGTAACCCAAACTACTGAACATTTGCAAAAGTATGGCGTCTGAGAGATTGTCTACTAAGGTAGCAGTGACCCCCTTAGCCAAGCATTGTCTTTTTCCCTGTAGCCCCGGGGGTTTGACCTCGGGAATTCGGCCCTGAAGGGTCGAGGCTACATTAATGGGTTATTGCTAAACGCTCTCTGATAGTGGACCATAGACCAGCGCTCTCGGGAATGAAAAGCAATTACGCTGAGGAATTATGAATTGAGGAAAGCAACCCCGGAGTGCTCGGAGGCTATTCGTAGCGCTCCAGTTCCTGTCTCACCACCTTTTCCACTGAAAAGGGCGGCTCCCCTCTGTCAAACCTGTTGCCCAGTGTATAAGCCTGTCTTTCTAGCACCACACTGTGGTATTGATAGCCACCCTCACGCAGGCTATCAGCGTATAGTTCTATGTGCCTTTTCAGCCCTAGTATATCAATTTGAACGATGTGTACCATTTCGTGAAATATTGTTGACACGAGCGAAGCATGATGGTGGACAAGCTCCTCGCGGATGAGAATAAGGTCGATGACGGTAAGCCCGACAGCGGTGCTGAAATCTAGCGGAACCGGTATACCCGCCCTTTCCAAGCTGCCGTAGAAATCGGGGTTTCTGATGCCTTCTACGGTTGCCACCCTGACTGAATCCAGGGTTCGCCTCTCGAAGTATCCGCTCAGGCGTGACCTCACGTCGCTGGATAGCGGTCGGGCAATCGGCAAATAGAGGCGATGTTGCTCCTGAAGCCACTGTTCAAATTTTTTGATGAGGTATGGTCGTAGTCGGTCTAGCTCTGCCCCCGGGTCTTTTTTCATAGATAGCTCCCGATTGCTGAAATGCCGTCTCTTTGTCCAGACATAATTTTAGCAATGTTTGCATAGTCGGCAACCAGCCTGGAGAACCGTGGAATGAAGTGACCGGTCACTGCGATTTAGAGACTCGCTTACCCATTAAGTTGAGCTTGTATTTTCTGATGGCGTGGGGTGGGATAATTCTGCCATCGGGGGAATGAAAACTTAAAGCATCAAAAGGGCACTGGACGATGCAAGCCCCGCATTGGACACAAAGATGGGCTTGTGTAATTGCTGCAATATGTCGTCTCCTATCTACTTGAAAGCAGCCCCGTGGGCAAACATCGTGACACAATCCAGCACCGCGGCACTTGTCTTTGTCTATAACTACGCTAAACAGTCTATCTTCATGCAGACTACTCTTATACAGAGGTGTACTGCCCATGAGGTCAAGGCTGAGAATCAACATAACAAAGAAGGAGGAAATAGCCCAACGGAGAAATGGCTCCCAGTGGAAGCCCCCGCTCAAGAGGCTCCAGATGGCTAAGCCAGCGAGGAAGAGCCCCCAGATAATTAGCAGGAAACCGCCCTGGTGGAAGTCAAAGAAGATAAGCCCGATTCGTTTATCTTTATGCTTGAGCCAGCGCGCGTAGAGGGGAAACGGCAGAAAAATACTCAGGGCAAGTCCCCAGATGATTAAAGTCAGGGGCAGGAGCATCTCTGCCCAAAATGGAAGCACAACTAGGACTGCGACCACCGATAACGGGAAGGCCCACGCGGAAGCCATTTCCAGCCGTTGCTTGACATCGAATTGGACTTTCCTCATTGATTCATCTTTCTCTCCTGACTTCAGGAAGTGCTTTATGTCCTCGATATAGACAGGACCAAATTTTGCACTCCAGCCAGTCTTTCTCCTAATAACCCTGGGCTCAACACCGGCCGCCGCAAGTTGGGGAAGGATGACATTTCTATGGTCAACCAATTTCTCTATCCCGCTGGTCTTCAGCACGGAGATAACGCTGTGATTAGTGAGCAGCCCACCGGTAGCAGAACACCAAACGTTAACTCCCTGACTAGTAGCTATGAGCAAATAAGCGTCGATACCGGTCAGTTGTCTCTTGACCCTTTGAACTGTGAGGTGATAATTGCAGGTAAGCAAGACCGGTGCCATCCGATCCGGGTCGCCGATAAGAACCAGTCCTGTCTTGGTTGGAAATGGAAATAATCGCAACAAGGTCTCTATTACATTCGTCAGTGCATAAGTGATGTAGCTCAATAGCGTTATCCTTGAATGGCTGGATTCCGGCATATCAGAAGTGTAAGGTTTCCCAGCCAGTTAGTGTGTTGTTCTTCTATAATAAACCCTGCTGCAGCAACTGTCTCTGGCAACCTCTCTATTGGGTTAGTGGTGAGCTGGGTCAGTATGTAGGTAAGCGCTGCCAGTGGGATGCGCAAGAGCCAGAATAGCAGTTTCCTAAAGAGTCCTGAAGGCTTGGTTTCGTCGGCAATGAGTAGTAGCCCGCCCGGTTTAAGCAAGCGACGTAATTCGAGCAGAGCAAATGCCCTCTCGTCTTCGCTTAACTCAGAGAAAACAAGGCTGGCAGTAGCGGCATCGTATTTTCCTGCCGGTTCATTGGGGAGCTCTGCCATCCCTTGTTCACGGAGTTCTACACTGCTTGATAACCTCATTTCCTCCACGTGCTTAATTGCTATTTCCAGCATTTGTGCGTTTACATCTATTCCGACGACGCGGGCGCCACGCTGTGCTGCTCTGATTGTCATAGCTCCTGTGCCACACCCGATGTCGAGAACCATCCAGCCTTTGGCAATTCGAGATGCTAAACAAGCGTACGCCTGACGCATCCTGCCCAGCGTGACAAGATTGATACCTTTATCGTACCTTGAAGGGGCGGATTCTAGGATTTTCATTAGCACGTAGCTCATTTTACTGTCTCAGTAAGTGGCTGTTGAGAAAGAGCTGCTGTTAGCTTATCGTAGCATAGCCAGTTATTAGAGATGTAATTGGAAGCTCGGGTTTTGACTGGGCTGATCAGCGTTGTTTGCGGGCTCAGACATGAACCAGCCGGTTTCCAAGGCGGAGGATGATCAAGAGCGGCAGGCAAATCCGTCGCGGCTAAATGCAAATGCCCTAACATATACCTGCCAAGTCATCTGGTTTGGCTAGAAAAGCCTGTTAGTAGCTGGTCAAGCACGAGTAGCTAAAGAGGGCACCAGCACGTTTGGCTAGTTTGTTGAGCCTAGCGTTTGGTGTACTGGGGTGCCTTGCGGGCGCGCTTAAGACCATATTTCTTTCGCTCTTTTACTCTAGCGTCTCGGGTCAGCAGTCCTTCTTGGCGCAAGAGCGGTTTGAACTGTTCGTTAGCTTGAACTAAAGCTCGAGCGATGCCATGCCTTATCGCTCCCGCCCACCCACTAATGCCACCACCCGCTACTTTTATCTCGACATTGAACTTTCCCAAAGTGCCAGTGGCCACAAATGGTTGCTCGATGAGACGGCGATGTTCAAGCCTGGAGAAAAGCTCCTGGTAAGGCTTGCCATTAACGATAATTTCACCGTTACCGTCTGGGAACAGTTTTACCTGTGCTATGGCACATTTGCGCTTGCCTGTACCTCGTACATACGTTTGAGTAATCACGAACTCCCACTCCCTTTTACGGCTTCTTTGGCGCCAGCGATTTGTGCTTGGTGAGGATGGCTATCACCGGCATAGACTTTGAGTTTCTTGAACATAGCCCTGCCCAGCCGAGTATCTGGCAGCATGCCCTTAACTGCGTGTTCAATCACCCTGGTAGGATGAGAAGCTAGCATCTGCTCGAAAGTGGTAGCTCTTAAGCCCCCAGGATAGCCACTGTGCCGATAATAAACCTTCCGCTTGGCTTTCCGTCCTGTCACTCTTACTTTGGCTGCATTGAGCACGATGACATAGTCGCCGGTGTCAAGGTACGGAGCATAGGCGGGCTTGTGCTTGCCCATCAACAATCTGGCAATCTGGGATGCCAGCCTGCCCAAAGTCTTTCCAGAAGCGTCGATGATATGCCATTGCCGCTGGATATCTTTAGCTTTAGTTGCATAGGTCTTCATGCTTCGAGATCCAAATGTTTAGGGTAATTGACCCGAGTAAGGCAGAGACCGCAAGCTGGGACTGTGGGTCCAGCTAAGCCCTGCCTTTTTGCTTCCATAATCTGACGAAACTCATCAACCTGTACTTTACCAGTCCCTACTCTAATAAGCAAGCCCACAGTATTGCGCACCTGGTGTGGCAAGAAAGAATTAGCTGTCATGTGGAAAGAAATCAGGTCACCTTCCTGCATCAGCTTAGCCTCATAAACAGTGCGCACAGTTCCTCGCGGTGGCTTTAACGTAGCAGCAAAGGAAGCGAAGTCATGTTCACCTTTAAGAAGTTGACATGCTTTGTTCATAATATCGATATCCAGCTCTTGAGGCACAAAGTAAGAAAAACCCTCGACAAGAGGTGACCTAGTAGGACTATTCAAAATGTAGTAGTTGTATTCTCTATTCAAAGCATCACGCCTGACATTGAAGTCCAAGTTCACCCTGCAGGCGCCTTTGACCGCAATATCTTTTGGCAGATAATAGTTCAACGCTCTGACAAATGTTCCCGGTGATAAGGCAGAGGCGGTTCGGAAGCTGACTACTTGACCCTTGGCGTGCACCCCTGCATCGGTCCTGCTGGCAGCGACCACACGGTGGCGTTCCTGTGTGAGCTTTTGTATGGCTTGCTCCAGTTCAGCCTGTATGGTAGGCAGGTTAGCCTGCCACTGGAACCCATGATAACGCCTGCCATCATATTCCACAACGAGCACGATTTTGCTACCCCTGTTAAGGAGCTTCACCACTGCTACCCCTGGAAAGGCCCGCTTTTCATGGAACCCGGTTCCAACCATTTGTTATAGCCCCCATAGGTAAAAAGCGGGACGTTTTTTCACAGGGCTCAAAAATTCACCTTGCTATTCCACCATTTCAATCTGGGCCAGATGTGCTCCATCGCCCAACCGACGTCCCAGCTTAATCAAGCGAGTATAACCACCGGGACGCTTGGCGTACTTCAAGGCAAACTGGTCGAACACTTTATCGACGATTTTCTTATCGGTGATAAAAGCCAAAGCCTGCCGCCGGGAAGCAAGACTACCTTCTTTTCCCAAGGTAATCATTTTCTCCGTCAGGC
>DTZC01000037.1 GCA_012961565.1 Dehalococcoidia bacterium | reverse complement strand
GACTTCTTCAAAGAGATAGCTTTCCAAAGAGCAGCTCGCCGTATGTGGGCTAAGATATTGAAGGAGAAGTTTGGCGCCAGGAATGAGAGGAGTATGCTTCTGCGGCAACCAGCGGGCGCCCATATGGGATATGAAAACTGCACTGTACAACGCCCGCTAAATAATTTAACCCGCTCGGTTGTCGGTGCTATTGCCTCAGCCCTCTCCGGTGGGCCTCCCATCCCCATGCCTCCTTATGACGAACCCCTGGGCTTGGGCTGGAGTCTGGAAGCATCCCAACTAGCGGAGGACGCTTTCAAAATTCTATATTATGAAGCTAAACTAACCAGAGTCCTCGACCCCTTGGCCGGGTCCTACTACGTAGAACACCTGACCGACGAAATCGAGGAGGCAGCCTGGAAGGAACTGGGCAAGATAGAGTCCATGGGCGGTATAGTAGCTGCTATCGAGAGCGGGTACGTGCAACGTGAAATAGCTAAGAGTGCCTACGAACGTCAGCGAAGAATAGAGAACGGCGAGGAGTTGATAGTAGGCGTTAACTGCTTTGTCGGCGAGCATGAGCTGGAAGTACAGATTACCCGGCTGGTACCGCACCCCTATGACCCAGATAAGAGAGAGCGAGCTGAAGAAAGGCAAATCCAAAACCTGGCCGAGGTCAAGCACAACCGGGATAATCATGCTGCAACACAGCTATTGAGGGAATTAAAAGAAAAAGCCAAAAAAGAAGATGAAAACCTTATACCACACCTCATAGAGTGTGCCAAGGCTTATGTCACCGAACAGGAGATGTGTGATACCCTTAGAGAAGTCTTCGGCGAATATGAGCCGACAACAGTTTAACCCGGAGAGACCGTAAGATGACTGCAGAGAAGAAAATAAGAGTTCTTATAGCTAAGCCGGGGTTAGACGGACACGACCGTGGGGCTAAAGTCTTGGCTCTAGGACTGAGAGATGAGGGAATAGAGACCATCTATACTGGGTTAAGACAAACACCGCAGAAAATAGTCCAGACTGCCATTCAAGAGGATGTGGACGTAATAGGCTTGAGCTGCCTCTCAGGTGCTCACAAGCATCTCTTTCCCCGCGTAATCGAGTTGCTAGCGGAAAAAGGGATGAGGGACATTTTGGTCATCGGCGGTGGAACCATACCACCCGAGGACATCCCGTTTCTGAAGGAAAAAGGCATGAGCGAGGTATTCGGACCTGGGACCTCAATCAGAGAGATAGTCCAGTACATCCGCGAAAGGGTGAAATCTGGTTAGACAAGGAGAAGGAGATGGCAGGACCTCTGAGTGGTTACAGAATTTTGGATTTGTCCCGTGCCATAGCTGGACCTTATGGCGCTATGATTCTGGGCGATCTAGGAGCTGAGGTGATAAAAATAGAGCCGCCTGGCGGAGAGCTCAGCCGACTGTTTCCCGGTCCAAGCCATGAAGGTGAATCTTTCTACTATCTGGCTTTCAACCGCAATAAAAAGGCTATTACCTTAGACCTGGGAACGGATACCGGAAGAGAAGCTTTCTATGACCTTGTCGCAATATCAGATGTGGTCTGGGATAACTTCCGCTACGGTGTAATGGAAAGGCTGGGCGCTGATTACCAGACCATAAGCAAGATTAACCCCAAGATTATCTCCTGTTCTATCAGCGGCTATGGCACCACTGGACCTTATGTCAACCGACCCTCTGTGGATGTGGTGGTCCAAGGAATAGCCGGCACGCTAAGCACCACAGGAGAACCAGGCGGACGCCCGCTAAAACCAGGATTTCCCGCTGCTGACATACTGGGAGGGCTGTTTGGCGTCATAGCTGTAATCGCAGCACTGGCACAACGTGAACGCACCGGAGAGGGAAAAAGAATCGATGTGGAATTGCTCGGCTCCATGATGTCAGCAATGGCATATGAGTTCTCCTACTACCTGTGCTCAGGCATTGTCCCCGGTCCCATGGGCTCAGGTCACCTGGCACTCCTCCCCTATGGCGTATACAAATGCAAAGAAGGATATATAACTCTCGGTCCTACCTGGCCCAGACTGGCTAAGGTCATTGGAGCAGATTGGATGATAGACGACCCCAGATTCATAAAAGGTGCGGAAAGGTTGAAGCATCGCGAAGAATTCAATCAGGCTATCGAGGAGCACTTGGCCAAGGCACCTGCCGAAGACTGGCTGGAGCTCTTTCATGTAGAGGACATTATCGCTGGACCGATACATACTATAGAAAAGACAGTCGCCGACCCCCAAGTAAAAGCTCGGAATATGATTTTGAACCTTCCCCACCCTTTGGGCGGCGAAGTCAAGCTGGTAGGAAATCCCATAAAAATGGAAGGCATCAAGGAAAACGAATACTCAGCCCCACCCACGCAGGGACAACACAATGATGAAATCCTCAAGGGTCTGCTCAATTACTCTGATGAGAAACTGGCAAAGCTGAGGGACGAGGAGAAAAAACATGCGCAGAAACTACTAGCTCGCCTGGAAAAGACCTCGATGGACGCAGCCCTCCGAATTTTGCAAAAGGAAAGCCAACGAGAAGCTGAGCAGCAGGGTGACTGAGTTGCAGCACCTTATGTTTGTATCCCATGCCAAGGAAAGGAGACTTTAGGATGTTAACAGAAGGCATATCCTTCGGCAGAGCATTTGGCATACCTCTCAAGCTGCACTACTCCTGGTTTATCGTCTTTGTGCTGATAGTCTGGTCACTCGCCATCGGCTACTTCCCTGCAGCTTACCCGCACTGGGACCGGGTCACCTCGATACTCGCCAGCGTGATAACCAGCCTGCTATTCTTTGGCTCCGTTATGGCACACGAACTGATGCACAGCATAGTGGCTAGACAGGCAGGTATCCCCATTCACTCCATAACACTCTTCCTCTTCGGCGGAGTATCCCAGATGGCCGAGGAACCGAGGCAACCCCAGGTTGAGTTCCGCATAGCGATTGCTGGTCCCCTTACTAGCCTGACACTTGGTGGCATATTCCTGGCAATCTGGTTCTGGCTGACAGGCATACCCGAATTTGTCATGGCAATCTGCTTCTGGCTGGGATGGATTAATATCGTCCTGGCTGGTTTCAACCTTATCCCCGGTTTTCCACTGGATGGTGGACGCGTCCTCCGCTCCCTTCTCTGGTGGCGAAGTGGCGATCTGCGCCGTGCTACCAGAATAGCATCCAATGCTGGGCGGGGCATCGGTTATCTGTTCATCATCCTCGGCATTGTACTTATCTTTACTGGAAACTTGATAAATGGTTTGTGGCTAGCTTTTATCGGTTGGTTTCTGGAAAACGCCGCTGCTGCCAGTTACCGCCAGGTTGCTCTTCAGGATATACTAAGGGGACACAAAGTAAGGGAACTGATGACACAAGACTGCCCCATCGTGCCACCAGAGCTCACTGTTCAGAAACTGGTCAATGACCAAATTCTTACCTCCGGTCGGCGCTGCTTCCCGGTAGTGGAACACGACCGTGTACTTGGTCTTATCACAATTCACGACATCAAGTCGCTGCCCCGCCAGCAGTGGTCCAGCAAAACAGTAAGGGAAACTATGACACCCTTCGCCAATCTGAAAACCGTAGGACCGGATGACGACCTGACCACGGTATTACGAATATTAACCGAGAAGAACATCAACCAGCTACCGGTGGTGAAAAACGGCAAGGTCATCGGTATGGTCGCCCGCGACAACCTGCTCGCCTTCATCCATATCCACACCGAACTGGGTACCTAACGAAGAAGAGCACCCTCGCCGGAAACTTGTTGACAGATATTAATTTCTACAACTATAATAGTTTTTGACATTAAATGATATTTAACGATACTAAGGAGCACTATGAGTGGACTGCTAACGGTGGATGAAGTTGCCAGATACCTGAAACTAGACCCGGTCACGGTGAGGCGCAAGGCAGCCGGAGGGGAGATACCGGCAATAAAACTGGGAAGGCGCTTCCGTTTCGACAAAGATGAAATCAATAGCTGGCTGCACAAGTGCAAGGTCGGAGGTAAGAGGCACGTTCTGGTTGTCGATGATGAGCCGCTGGTTGGCAAACTATTCAAGTCAACCTTAGAAAAGCTTGGTTACCAGGTGACAACCACAATGAGTAGCTTCGAGGCTCTGGAACGTCTCACCAGGGAGCACTTCGATTTGATTTTCCTCGATTTGAAGATGCCAGAGCTCGACGGAAGTGAGCTGTTCCGCCACATAAGAGAGAAAAACCACAGTGCCAGAGTTGCTATTATCACCGGCTACCCAGAGAGCGAACTCATGGTTAAAGCCATACAGTATGGACCTTTCGTAGTCATGAGAAAACCCATCAGCAGCACCGATATACTCACTGCTCTTGCTACCTTCATTAAGGATTAGCAATTAAAACGCAATGAGGTACAGTGGTCACACGGCAAGAAGTCATGTTTGTTTCATACCCGGTCGACTCCTTCGAGCCCTACAGGCAGGAGCAACATATACGCTTGGAAAAGCGCCGTTTGTTTTTCCTGGCAACGCCACAGTAAGGGCACATATAGAAAGCCGACATAGACAGGCATCATGAAAAACAGACTTGAAAACCAAACAAGCAAGGCAAAGGTGCTGATTGTCGATGATGAAGCAACAGTAAGGGAAGTGCTGACCCGCAAGCTAACGGGACATGGTTACCACTGTACCACCGCTTTCGATGGCAATGATGCTCTCAAGAAACTCAAGAACAACCAAATAGACCTGGTCCTGTTGGATATAAGCATGCCTCAGAAATCTGGCGTTGAGGTACTGAAAGAAATCCGGGACAAGTGGATAGACACAGCTGTCATTATGGTAACCGCTATAGCTGACGTGGAAACAGCTATCAATGCTATGAAGCTGGGAGCTTATGACTACGTCATCAAACCCATCGACCTCGACGTGCTCCTTATCAGTATCGACAGAGCCCTGGAAAAACGGAGGCTCCTGCTGGAGAACCGCGCTTATCAGTTATATCTCGAGCAAAAGGTCAAGGAACAGACCGACAGAATACGCCAGTCATTCATGAATTCCATCACCGCGCTCGCCACCGCTCTTGAAGCTAAAGATGCCTATACCAAAGGACATTCTGAAAGGGTAACCAGAATAGCCGTTGCCATTGCTGAAGAGCTGGGGTTCTCCCATGAGCAAATTGACAAAATAAGGCTCGCCGGACTGGTTCACGATATCGGTAAGATCGGCATCAGCGAGTCAATTTTAAATAAGCCAGGCAAGCTTACCAACGAAGAGTTTGAATTCGTCAAGGCTCACTGTGAGCTAGGCCAGCGGATTTTACACCCCATAGTGCAGGACAATGAGATACTGGATATGGTGCTACATCACCACGAACGATATGACGGGAGGGGCTATCCCCATGGGCTATCAGCCCAGCAGATATCACTCGGTGCCAGAATTCTGGCAATTGCTGATGCCTATGATGCCATGACATCATGTCGCCCCTACCGCCCAGCACTGTCCCTTGAGGCTGTCTGCGCCGAGCTGGAAAAAGGCAAAGGCACACAATTAGACCCAGCTATAGTGGACATCCTGCTTAAAGTAATCAGTAAACGGCGAAAACTATAGCCTCAACAAAGACAACAAGTGCTGAATCCTGAAAGCGCAGCTGTTAGCTCAGGACTCCCCTAGCAGACAGAAATATGGAAGTACCCTTGATCACAGAACCGATTATGCCTATCTGACCGGCTGCAACTCCCCTTAGTTGATTTAGCCAGCCTGTTGTCGTAGACTACGTCACGACCGGACAAATCACACTAAGAATGTCCTAAAAGCCATGGAAAGCAGGAAATTCAGCCTATTTGATGCTATTGGCAACACTCCACTGGTAGAATTGAGAAGCATCAATGGTAATCCCAGGGTAAGAATTCTGGGAAAACTCGAGGGCAACAATCCCGGAGGCTCAGTGAAAGACCGTCCTGCCTACTACATGATACACAAAGCCGAGGAAGCCGGGCAGCTTACCAAGAGCAAGACCATAGTCGAACCCACCTCAGGAAACATGGGCATTGCCCTAGCAATGATAGGAGCTGCCAAGGGCTACCGGGTAAAGTTATTCATGCCGGAATGTGTCAGCCAGGAAAGGCAACGTACCCTTACTGCACTGGGTGCTGAGGTTATGCTCACCCCGGCAGAAGAAGGCACAGATGGCGCCATCATGAGAGCCTGGCAGCTCGTGGAGAAGGAGCCTGAGAAATACTATATGCCGAACCAATTCGATAACCAGAACAACATCCTAGCTCACTACGAAACAACAGGTCCTGAGGTCTTTTCTCAGACCACAGGCGAGGTAGACGTCTTTGTCGCTGGCATGGGTACCACGGGAACACTGATGGGAGTCTCAAAATATCTCAAAGAGAAAAAACCAAACGTAAAGATAGTTGCCGTGGAACCAACCGAGGGACATACCATTCAGGGGCTGAAGAATATGAATGAATCTATAGTCCCCAAAATCTACCGTCCCCATATATTTGACCAAAAGGTTATCATCAGGGACGAAGAGGCCTTCGAAACAACACGCCTGCTGGCTACCAGGGAGGGTCTATTCGTCGGGATGTCCAGTGGGGCTGCAGTAGCTGCCGCTCTACGCATAGCCAAAGACCTAAACTCTGGTACAGTTGTCGTCATATTGCCCGACCGTGGAGACCGCTACTTGAGCACGATGCTGTTCCGTTCATTCTGCGCCAAATGTCCACCATAGGAGTAGCGCAGCATAAGCAGTAACAAACTCCGCAGATAGCCGTTTAATTCCCAGCATTAATCTCGGAGGGAACCTCCGAGAGGGACACCAAAAAGACCTCTCCGCCAATTGGCGAAAAACTCAGCTGAAACCTTCTAGGAAAGCAGCTACGTTCTTGCCCAAGACATCGTGGTTATAGCCGCCCTCCAAGACAGCAAATCTTCGCCCCTGGCAAGTAGTAATTGCTGCCTGCTTCACCAACTCACCGATGGTATGGTAGTCCTCGGTGGTAAGCTGCCCTCCCCAGTCTTGCACATGGCGGTCGAAACCAGCGGAAACCGCCAGCACCGAACACTCTCCGACCTCGCTCAGCTTTAGTTCTATTTCCTCGATAAACTTTTGGCGGTTGTAGGTCCGCGGCTGAAAATATCGGATGTCGCTTTCACCAAAGATATTGCTGGTACCATCGCCAAAGTGCAAGTCAAAGTCCAGAATAAAAGCGGTTTTGATCAGGTTTTCACTCCGAAGTTTAGCCACAGCAACAGCAATATTGTTAAAGTAGCAGAACCCCCAGCAATGGTCAGAGCTGGCATGGTGTCCTGGCGGCCTAATCAAACCAAAGCTAGCTTCGCCCTGCATGCCTATCTGGGCAGCCCTGATAGCACCACCGGCAGCCAGGCAAGCGATTTCATAAAGATGCCTGTCCCGTTTGACCGACTCGATATGATACCCAGCATGGACCAGCAGTAAATCACCATCCGAAGCCGGCTGTGGTTCCACAAATTCATATTTGCCCTCCAGCTCCCTCACAATTGCCTCCATCCGCCCCGGTGCAGCAGCGGGATCATAACTATAGGTCTCAACATACCGAGGATGATAGACTACCTTCATGCTACCTCGCTAGCGAACAAAATTCTTTCCCTGCCGAGCTGTAAATTGAGATTGAAAATCACCTACTTTAGCTGCTCCCGAGAATAATCGAGCACCCGCCGTGCCACGATAAGCATGTTTATCTGTCCTGTACCTTCGAAGATATCGTTTATCTTGGCATCACGCATCCATTTCTCCAGAAGGCATTTCCTGGAATAACCCAGCGGTCCCATGAGTTCCACTGCCTTCTGAGTAATCTTTGTCACAGCAAGCCCTGCTTTTGCCTTAGCCATTGAAGCTTCCAGGCTGTTAGGTTGCAACTGACTCATCATCCACAATGCCCGTAACGTCAGCAGCTTGGCTGCCTTGTAAGCTGACTCCATCTCCATGACATCGCGCTCCAGGGCAGTGAGCTTCTGACGTGGCAGCCCATAACGAATCTTTATACCTTCTTTCTCCAGCGTCTCTTTCACAAAATCCAGCGCCGCTCGTGCCACGCCTAATGCCATAGCACCGACAATCGGTCGAGTGGCATCAAAGGTAGCCATCGCCTTCTTAAAACCTTTCGCTTCAGCTTTGTCTATCTTCCTGACTTCGGGGCTGCCCAGTATGTTTTCATACGGAATACGGCAATCGTCGAAAACAATGGTAGCGGTATCACTAGCCCTTATACCTAGTTTCTTTTCCAACTTCT
>DTZC01000036.1 GCA_012961565.1 Dehalococcoidia bacterium | reverse complement strand
TAAGTTCAGTGAAGGCGTTGGCAATTTCCATGCCGCCGATGAAGGCTTCAAAGCGTTCTACCAGGCGGTCATCGTCTCGCTTTCTTTTGGCTAGGGGTGACATCTCCACCGGATAATCGACAAGGAAAGCGGGCTGAATCAGTCGGGGTTCGACAAAGGTGGAGATAAGCTCATCCACCAACCTGCCCCTGTCTTTGTTCGGGTCAACATCCACTCCTAGTTGTTCCATCCTCAGGCGTAGCGAGTCGGCTTCAGGATAGTCATCAAAGTCAATCCCGCATTGTGCTTTTATTGCCTCACGAAGGGGGATACGTTGCCACGGAGGTTCAAGATTGATAAGCTCGCCATCGAATTTAATTTGAAGCCCACCAGTTACCTTTTCGGCGGTATAGCATACTATCTCCTCGACCAGCTTCATCATATCATTATAATCAGCATAGGCTTCATATAACTCCAGCATAGTGAACTCGGGATTATGCCTTGTGGAGATACCTTCGTTGCGGAATACACGTCCGATCTCGTAGACTTTGTCAAAGCCGCCGATTATCAGCCGTTTGAGGTGCAGCTCTAGGGCGATGCGCAAGTACAGGTCTTGGTCGAGAGCTTGGTGGTGGGTCTTAAAGCGACGGGCTAAGGCACCTCCAGCGACTGGTTGTAGTACCGGTGTTTCCACTTCAATGAAACCACGCTTATCAAGGAAGTCGCGTAGAGCTGAGATAGTTCGGCTGCGAACGGCAAAGACCGCCTTTGATTCTTCGTTAGAAATTAGGTCAAGATAACGTTGCCGATAGCGTTTCTCAACATCAACCAATCCGTGCCATTTTTCGGGCAAAGGCTGGAGGGATTTAGATAATAAGGTGAACTCTGTTACCTCAAGGCTAATCTCCCCCGTTCTGGTGCGGAAGAGCTTGCCTCTGGCACCGATGATATCTCCAATATCGATGTTATGAAGGGATTCGTATTTCTCATCACCAAGGCGGTCATGGCTGAAATAGAGCTGGATTTTTCCTGAGCCATCACGGAGGTCAAAGAAGGCTACTTTCCCCATAAAGCGGATGGCTGCAATCCGACCGGCGAGGCTTAATTCTGGATTTGGAGTAGTCTCTGGGCTTGCCTCTATCTGCTTAAAGAGGCTGATTGCTTCCTGGGTAGTGTGACTGCGGTGGTAGCAGTGAGGGTAGGGGTTCACTCCATGCTCTCGGATTTTTTGCAGTTTTTCCAAACGCTGTTGGGCGATGTGCTTTAATCTCGCCATAATAATTGGTCAGTCCCGGAAATTTGGTTTTCGGTGGTGGGTCTGAAGCTGATAGCTTCTTCAGGGGTATCAGTCAACTTACGTCCATTATGAGTAGTTTGAGCGTTCCTGCTGGGGTTTGTACCTCAACCTGGTCGCCGATTTTTTTACCCAGTAGGGCCTTTCCTACCGGTGACTCATGGGAAATCTTGCCGTCGATGGGGTTAGCTTCGGCACTTCCTACAATAGCAAATTGCTCAATCTTGCCGTCCTGATTCTGGATAAGCACCTTATTGCCCAGTTCGACTACCCCGGGTAAAGCCGGTGAATTTATGACAACAGCATTCTTGACGATATTCTCCAGCATAAGGATTCTCCCCTCGACGAATGCCTGGTCATTCTTGGCGTCTTCATACTCTGCATTGTTTTCAGTGCCACCCATCTCCCGTGCTCGCTTGATTTTGGCTGCCACCTCAGGTCTGCGTACTGAGTGTAGGTATTCAAGCTCATCTTGTAGCTTAGCTAAGCCCTCGTTGGTAATGAGGATTTTCTTTTGAGCCATGCGATGTCTCCTGTCTCGAAAGCTAGTAAAAAACTGAGAGTCTGCGAACTCCCAGTCGTTGACTGTGCTTTAAGCATATTATAGGCTGATTTGAGTTGCTTGTAAAGAGGACGGGCAAGATAATATAATTAACTCCATTTAAGCCAGCAGGTATATGGGTGGTATTGTCACTGGGTAAGAGAGGTGGGGAAAATTGTCCTGTGGCACACACAGTGGAGATAGGGCTTAGTTAGAGGAAAACATGACTTCGTTGTATATAACCTCTGTAGAAGATGCCGGGAAGACTGCCTTGTGTGCTGGTATTGGTAAGAAGCTGCAGGGCAGAGGGATCAAAGTAGGCTTCATGGTGCCGTTCGTTACTTCCAGCGGTGACGCAGCCGATGGTGGCTTGGAGGATGCCGCCTTTATGCAGGAGATCCTGGGGCTGAAAGAATCTACCAAGTTATTGTGCCCCTTTGCTCTTTCCCGTTCGGAGTTATGGCAAGGCTTAACTGAAGGTGCGCCGGGTTTGCTGCAAAGACTCAAACAGGTGTACCGTAAGATAGCACGCAGTAAAGATATTGTCATTATGGAAGGTCTGGGAAACTTGGACAGGGATAAGATATCTGCTTTGGCTTGTTACACGGTGGCAGATTTCCTTGAGGCAAAGGTGATTATTGCGCTCTGCTATTCTCCAGGTTTGGAGCCACAGAAAATATTGCAGATAGGTAACAGACTTGGAGAGCGGCTTCTGGGTGTAGTGGTAAATCTGGTGCCACAATCCAGAATGGAGATGGTGAGGCGAGACTTAGCTATATCTTTTGAACGAGCAGGGATAAAGGTTCTGGGTCTATTGCCGGATGTCCGCAGTCTGCTTGGTATAACCGTTGCAGAGCTGGCGAGAAGCCTTGATGGAGAAATACTGACCTCGCTTGAGAACACGAAAGAATTGATTGAGAACATAATGCTGGGGGCGATGACTCCTGATTCCGGGGTGGATTACTTCAGCCGTAAGTCGAACAAGGCGGTGATAGTGCGTGGTGACCGTGCTGATATGCAACTTGCTGCCTTGCAAACGGTAACGAAATGCCTAGTCCTTACAGGCAATATAAGTCCCTTACCGGTCGTTATCGCTCGGGCAAAGGAGAGAAACGTTCCCATTATAGTAACAGGGCTGGATGCTGCAGCAGCGATAGCTAGCATTGAAGCAGCGTGGGCCAGAGCTCACTTTCGCCACGTAGGGAAACTGGAAAAGTTCCGAGAGCTTCTGGATTGCCATTTCGATTTTAAGATTCTTTATTCTGAACTTGGTCTGGAAGATTAGCATCCTCGTCTTCTTGGGCAGTCAAAATCTTCTTAGCTTGCTGAGCTAGAGAAGAGGGCACCTGTACTCTCACCTCTCCCAGGCCGTTAATAGTAAGTCCGTAGACAAGTCCAGCGCTTTCGTAGCGCAGTATTGCAGGAATACCCTCGCTTTGAAGGCGTCCTCTGATGATTTCCGCTTCAGGTTGTCCGTAGGCTATGTAAACTGTGGTAAGTCCAGAGTCCTCAGACAAGTCTTGTAGCTCCCCTTTGCTATATCAGTCCATCCCTGTTTTTGAGAATCGCGGCGCTTGATTGTTACAACAGTAGAAACCTTCCACCTTGTAGTGGTGATTACGGTTTGTTGGTTCCAATGCGAACTGATAAATGAACAAAGAAGCCCCGGCCCCGTTTCGCTCGGTCATCGCCAGGGCTTCTGTCTCAGCAGGATAAGATTAGGTGCGATTACTTATTTGCCAATGGATTGGCGCACAGGTTGTCCTGGAGGCACCAGGTCAGAGAGCAGCACTCGGTGTGAGGACAACCGGACACACCCCAGTCGCCTCCCTTGTTGCCGCCATAGCAGTCACTGGTACCAAAGTGATTCGGGTGCTGGTCATTAACTCTAGGATGGGTACTGATGGTGCAGCCAGCCCAGCTCTTGTTGGCAAAAGCAAGACTAACCCCCCAGCAGCAGCAGCAAGTGGTCAAATGCTCGTCCAGCACGCGTTCCCCTGGGCATTCAGGCGGCGTTTGAGCGGTTACCTTACAAGCCACATCAGACCGGGAGAGATCGCATTTAACAGGGTCGTCGCAGGTTGCCGTAGCTCCCTGTTCCTCCACTCGGCAAGCAGGACAGCCAGCAAAGGCTCCGCAGTCGCTGGGGGGGCAGTTTGTCCCCAGTTGCTGGCAGAGAACCTCTGGACCACATAGACCTGCTAGACGAGACATAGCTTGAATTGGAGTCCTGCCCCAGTTCTGCAGGTAGAGAAAGTAGGAAGGTTCGTTCTCAAACCACTTTGGCAGTGGTTCCTGTTCGCATACAGCTAGCCCACCAAGCCTCTCTTCTGGGTCTTGAGCAAGTACCATCGCTGGTGCCAATCCTAGCGATACCACCAAAGCGAAGGCAAATAAAATACTTACTGTCTTCCTCAATTTTCACCTCCTTCTGGGTTTTACTTGATTTTACAGGGCGAAATCGGCTTTGTCAAGAGGTTTTGGCTAAAAAGGCTTGAAAATCCTTGATGCAAAATATAAAATTACTGCTTGTTGCTGCCGATTATCAATCAGACCAGGGGGTGAGAACTTCATCAAGAAACAAAAAATCTAAAGGAGGGACGGTGATTTGAATGCTCTCGGAAGACACTTACTACTGGAACTAAAAGACTGCAATCCGGAGGTGCTTAATGACTTAGAGTTTCTGAGACATTGTCTTTATGATACCGCCAAAGTGATTGGAGCTACTGTGGTTAATGACTGTTTCTATGAATTCAGTCCCCATGGAATAAGCGGTACGGTAATTATCTCCGAGTCGCATCTGTTCATTCATACCTGGCCGGAATACGGCTATGCTGCAGTGGATATATTTACCTGTGGGGACTCGGTAAAGCCCGAGCTGGCAGTCAAACCGCTGGTGGAAAGGCTGGAATCAAAAAACCCCTCTTTTATCGAGTTGAAGAGGGGCATTTTACTGAATAATCGAATTGGCTGTGTGAAATGAACGACCCAGATAGACCTGATAAACGTAAATGGTTATATGATGAGGTCAATCCTGACCTTGCCCAGCTTCACAAGATTAGGAAGGTAATATATTCAGGGCGAACCGAATTCCAGTCTATCGAAATTGTGAATACTGGAAGTTTTGGCGTTTGCCTAGTTCTGGATGGCAAAATTCAGTCCAGCGAGCGGGATGAATTCATTTATCATGAGGCATTGGTACATCCGGCGATGCTGAGCCATCGGTGCCCGGCGAAGGTGTTTATTGCTGGGGGTGGTGAGGGAGCTACTCTGCGAGAGGTGCTGAACCACAAGACAGTAAACAGGGTGGTTATGGTGGACATTGACAGGCAGGTGATAGAGGTCTGCCGCCGTTTTCTTGCTTTATTCCACCGGCACTCTTTTGACGACCCGCGCCTGGAGCTTCACATCACTGATGCCCGACGATATTTGCGAGAGACCGAGGAAAGGTTTGATGTTATTGTAATCGATCTCGTTGAGCCTCTAAAAGAGGGTCCGGCATGTTTGTTATACACGCAGGAATTTTATCGGCTAATTCACGAAAGGATGAACCCCGGAGGGATTATGGCCGTCCAATCCGGAGCTGCTGGCTGGACCAATCTACGAAATTTCACCGCAATTATCAACACTTTGCGGAGTGTTTTTACCATAGTCTGTCCCTACCAGACATATGTGCCCTCTTTTGTCGACCTCTGGGGATTCGCTACTGCATCACAGAGTGTTAATCCCGCTGAATTATCACCAGAGGAGATAGACCGCAGGATTAGTGCCAGACTGCTAAAGAAGCCAAAATCTTATGACGGTATTACTCATCTGGCTTCGTTTATTCTTCCTAAACACACTCGCCATCAATTAGCCATTACCAGAAGAGTTATCACTGACAGGAATCCCATCTTCGTGCACTGAAATCATAGCGAGAGTGTTTAGCAACAACCC
>DTZC01000035.1 GCA_012961565.1 Dehalococcoidia bacterium | reverse complement strand
GCCAGGACTGAATTGTTCCTCATCGGGGCATAGACTATCTCGCCCCACTTATACTCGAGCCGGGCACCTGTTGCTAGTCCAGCCCCCTTGAAACAGTCCAGAACCTTCTGCTTTAGCTCCTCAAGATAGGCATAGTCCGGAGCACGGACCAGAAACGTAGCTGCCGAATAAGCTGGAATCACATTTGCCGCCTCACCACCATGAGTGATTATCCCATGAATTCGAGCCCTATCCTTGATATGCTGTCGGAGAGAATTAATGGCGTTAAACGCCAAAATCATAGCCTCCAGAGCATTTATACCCTTTTCAGGATAGGCAGCAGCATGGACTGCCTTGCCATAGAACCGCACTTCCAGACTCGCACAAGCCAGTGCCTCGGCGGTCACCATGTTCCGAATTCCGGGATGCACAATCATAGCAATGTCAATTCCTTCAAAAGCACCAGCATTGAGCATAATCACCTTTCCACCAAAAAGCTCTTCCGCCGGGGTACCCAAAACTGCAATTGTCCCACCACAAGCGCCGACCACGGGTTTGCAAGCCACAGCAGCCCCTACCGCAGAGGCAGCTATTATATTATGTCCACAAGCATGTCCCACATCAGGTAGTGCATCATACTCGGCGAGCAAAGCGATTACTGGCTTCCCACCACCAAAGACCGCCTTGAACGCGGTGGGCAACCCACAAATACCCTTTGCCACCTCAAATCCATTTCTTGTCAGGTACTCGGTTAACCAGTTTGATGCCTTTTCTTCCTTAAAGCCGGGCTCCGGATTGGTGTGAATCTTGAGGCTTAATTCGACGAGCTCGTGGCGTTGCTCCTCTACTCGCCTGTTCACCCCGGTCTTCAATTCTGTGTGCGCCAAAGCTTTTCTCGGCACCCCGACAATAGCCTTTTGCCAAAGATTATACCCCAAGAGTCAGCCACAATCTACTTGGCATATAAACCATTGGCACAGCTTGACTTTGCAAATATCTCAACCTATAATGAGCCAGCGTAACGAAAGCCGCGTGAGTGACATGCAAATCAACGTCGCCCAATTACTCAAAGAACAAGTAGGTTCAAGCCGTGCCTATAGACTGGACGAAAATATTGGTGCGGATAACATCGATTCCGTCAGAGGCAGAGTAAACCTGACACGCACCAAAAGTGGTATTCTGGTCACCTGTAAAATGACAGCCAGCGTGACAGGAGTTTGCAGCCGCTGCTTAACACCGATTGCTTTCCAGACAAACTATGAGTTTGAAGAGGAATTCTTTCCCACCATGGATTTGCCATCAGATATCAATCTGTCCACCGACCCAGATAGCCCAGTGATAGATGATAGGCATATTCTGGATCTGACTGAGGTGATACGCCAGTACGCTGTCTTGGCAATGCCCGCCAAACCTCTCTGCCACCCGGATTGTGCTGGTATTTGCCCTGCTTGCGGACATAATCTCAATCGAGGTTCCTGCCAATGTTTGCCCCAAGTCACAGACCCACGCTGGTCAGAATTGACCCGCTTAAGAAAGGAAGGTTGAGTCCCTAATGGCAGTGCCAAAGAAAAAATACCCTAAGTCTCGGCAAGGAAAAAGGCGCAGTCACCTGGCTTTGAAGATTCCTGCTCTGGTTGACTGTCCTCAGTGTCACAGTCCCAGATTACCTCACCATGTCTGCCCCACTTGTGGTAGCTATGCGGGAAGAGATGTGATTGAAATAAAGAGTCCAAAGAAAACATCCACCTGAGGATGAACAGCTCGAAAACACAGCTCTCGCCAGATTACGTGTTCACCAAACTGAAAAGAGTTGACTTCACAGCAGATTTGAAACACAAGGAGGAGAGATGGTCGAAGCGATAAAGGCTGCTTATGTGTTCCCCGGTCAAGAATCCCATTATGTCGGGATGGGACGGGACCTCTATGTCCACTATGCCTCAGCTAGAAACGTTTTCGACGAGGTTGATAGAATCTTAGGCTTCTCCCTGTCACGTCTCTGCTTCGAAGGGCCAGAGGAGGACCTGAGACAGACAATCAATGTCCAGCCTGCAGTGATGGTCACAAGTGTTGCTTGCTTACGAGCAGCCCAAGAAGCTAGCAACAATGCTCTGCCTGCACCCACCTTCATTGCTGGACATGATGTGGGCACATACACAGCATTAGTAGCTACAGACGCCATCGGCCTGGCTGACGCAGTGCGCCTGATTCGGGAGAGAGGGCGATTGATGAATGAGGCCGGGCAAAGAACAGCCGGTGGCATGGTGTCCATGAGCGGCCTGGACATAGAGACCTTCCAAGACGTCTGTTTTTCTACCGGTGCTGAGATTGCCTATATTGACGCCCCCGACCAAGTCACCATAGCCGGCACCCAAGAAAGCCTGACTAAAGCCAGGCGGTTGGCACAAATCAAAGGTGCTCGGCGCCTTACGCCCTTGAGAGTGAACGGCCCTTTTAATTCCTCGCTGATGGAGTCAGCCCTGGAAAGGCTGAGAAATGCCCTCGCTGAATTTACTTTCAACAAGCCGTCGGTGCCAATCATAGCAAACGTCACCGGGCAACCACTGACCGACCCTGAAGCAATAAAAGAAGAGTTGGTCAGCCAGATTGTCCGCCCTGTCCAATGGCAACAATCCATCGAGACCATGATTGCTAGAGGTGTAACCACCTTTTTTGAGATGGGACCCGGTGAAATACTGACCAGGTTAATCAAGCGCATCAGCCCCGGGGCACAGATTTTCAATGTCAGCAGTGCCCAAGCCATCAGTGAGTTAGCCAGATGGCGCCGAGGATGACTGTTGCTCACCTATTACACTGCAAGAACTATGCCCTAGCATCTTGGCAACTCTGCTACTGCTGGGCTCAGCAATTGTTGCCTTCAGTTAGCCCCGCCGGTTTCTATTGATGCCACACAAAAATGCTGAAACGCAGCTCAACCTCCAAAACCACCACTAAATGCAGCCATTGCAATAAAGAATCTGCTTTAATCTCCAAATCCCTCAGCTTATGCCTTGAATGTATCCGCTATGATTTCGAAAAGGTCAAGCCCCTCGTCCAAGAAGCACATCGGAAGGCAAGACTGCCCTTTGACTTACCTCCTTATCCACCTCAGTCCAAGACCGGAGTGCCCTGCCATCTATGTCTCAATGAGTGCCGACTTTCTGAAGGTCAAAAGAGCTATTGCGGTTTGCGTTTAGCCATAGGAGACAAGCTCGCCGGTGCCACCACAGAAAGAGGCAACGTTAGCTGGTACCACGACCCGCTACCCACGAATTGCGTCGCCGACTGGGTCTGTCCCGGGGGCACAGGAGCCGGATATCCTGACTTCGCCTATCAGCCGGGACCAGAATATGGACACAAGAACCTAGCCGTTTTCTACCAGGCTTGCTCTTTCGATTGTCTCTTCTGCCAGAACTGGCACTACCGAATAGCAGCCACCAAGACAAAAAGGATAAGCCCGTCAGAACTAGCCGAAGCTGTCGATGAGCTTACTTCCTGCATCTGCTACTTCGGCGGTGACCCGTCACCACAATTGCCACATGCTTTGCGCGCTTCACGCCTGGCTATCACCAAAAGCAAAGGACGCATTCTCCGCATCTGCTGGGAGACAAATGGCACAATGCACCCAGCACTATTAAAGCAAGCCGCTGCACTATCTCTCGAGTCTGGTGGCTGCATAAAGTTCGACCTTAAAACCTGGAACGAGAACCTGCATATTGCTCTTTGCGGTATCAGCAATAAGCGAACTTTGGAAAATTTTCATTTCCTGGCTGACTATGCCAAGACGAGACCGGTGCCGCCATTTCTGGTAGCGAGCACCTTGCTTATTCCCGGCTACATAGACCAACAAGAGGTCTCAAACATTGCTACCTTCATCGCCTCACTGGACCCAAACATACCCTACGCTCTTCTTGCCTTTCACCCCGATTTTTTGATGACCGACCTGCCAACTACATCGCGCCAACACGCTGAGCGTTGTCTTAAAGCTGCCAAAGAAGCGGGGCTACATCGTGTGCGAATAGGTAATATTCACCTACTGAGGAATGAATACCGGAGTGATTGGGTCTAGACGGAAAGCCAGAATTATAGCTCTACAAGCACTTTACGAGCTTGATT
>DTZC01000034.1 GCA_012961565.1 Dehalococcoidia bacterium | reverse complement strand
GCAAAGTCTTATCGCCGAAATTTGATGAGACGAAGATAGACAATTTGGGACAGCCCTTTGAAATAGAAGGAGTCGTATATAAGCGATATGCCTCCTGCTACCTTACTCATGCTGCTATTGTATGTATGCTCGGAATAAGGGAGAAATACCATCCCACTATATCCAAAGTAGAAAACGTGCAAGTAAAAGTAAGCTCCACCGCTCTCGCTGTTGCCGATAAATCAGAACCACAAACCGGGCTTGAAGGTAAGTTCAGCCTTAAGTATTGTGTCACCTTGGCGCTGGTGAAAGGCAAAGTTACAGAATCCGATTTTACCGATGAAGCACTCAAGGAACCAGCTATCAAGCGGATGATGCCAAAAGTCAATGTAACAGTAGAAGAACCCTTTGCGCCCACAGAGGTGGAAATAAAGATGTATTTGAGTGACGGAGGTGAAATCAAAGAAAACCTTGAACTAACCAGCAAAGACTTATCGATACCTGTAGGAGAGTGGGAACTGACATTGCAGCACAAAATCAGTGACCTCCTCAACCGGGCTCTGCCACCCAAATCAACACGAAAGATAATCAATGATATCATGAGACTGGAGGAGGTCGGTAACATCAGGGACATTGTCGAATTACTGAGTTAAAAACGGGGGAACGATGAGCAATGTACTTCTTGTGGATAAAAAAGACTACATCTGCACCGTTTCCATCAATAGACCAGAGAGACGGAATGCGCTGAATCCAGAAGTGGCACATCGTCTCAGCGAGACCTTCAACGCGATAAGACCGGGCGGTGATGTCAGGGTTATTGTACTACGTGGTGCCGGAGACAAGGCCTTCTGTGCCGGCGCAGATCTTGAGGCTGTCATTGGGGAAGCAGATGGCGGCAATGTCCTGCAAAGAGCAATAGAGAGCGTTATTGGTTGTCCCTGCCCGGTTATTGCCATGATATACGGATATGCCGTCGGAGCTGGCTGTGACCTGGCTGCTGCCTGTGACCTCAGGATAATTGCTGATTCAGCTCGCATCGGAATAAACCCGGTGAAACTGGGGCTGGTGTATTTCCCTAAAGCTATTGAAAGGTTCATCAGCCTCATCGGTATAGGATACACCAAGGAACTATTCTTCACCGGCAGGTTTTTTACAGCCGAGAGAGCGAAGGAAATGGGACTGGTACACTATGTTGTGCCAACGAAAGAGCTTGAGGCAACTACCTACGCGCTAGCCCAGGAAATTGCTGACAATAGCCCGCTGGCTATTGCCGGAATGAAGTCCATCATTAATAAGCACCTATATGCCAGGATGAGTCCAGAGGAAATAGCAGAGATGCAAGCTCTTATGGAAAGTTCGTGGCAAACTGAAGACGTACAGGAGGGGGTAAAGGCTTTTGTCGAGAAACGTAAACCGCAGTTTAAAGGGAAGTGAAATGTCCCCAGATTACACCTTTCGCTATAAGCTGGACTCACAAACTCGAACGTCGTCGGTGTACCATCACCGTCTTGCCAAGCTAATACGGGTAACGCTGGAAAGCCTTCTCGATGTCATTGTACCCCTAAAAGCAAGGAGGGATATCAAGATAGATGGCTTTAGATGGTTGATGAACAAAGAAGAGGTCTATCAGCTCTTTGGTGGCACAAGCGATTCTTCCGCCGCGGTAGCCTCCAGCAATAAAAGACAAGGGAGCGGGACAAAGACCGACAAACAAAGCACTGCTTTTCAAGACCCCTCAAACGCAGCCTTTTATGAACCTCGGATAGATTTGATCAAGAAGCTGTTAGAATCCCTTCTGGCTCTGGTCGAACTCGAATACAAAGGCAAACCAGTCAACGTAGATGGTTTCAGGCTGAAAGACCTCCGAGATTGGCCGGCCACCAGTAGCGGACAACCGGCAGAGGTCTTTGAATACACCGGCAGTCACTGCAACTGCGATTGTATTTTCCGCTGCAATAAGGGTAACCCTCCTTCAATAGCTGCCTGTCATAGCTTGGAAAGAACAGCAGAGGAGGAATTCAAAGAAATAAGAACCAGGATAAAGCATTTCTCACCAGAAGCAGCCAAAGCCCTATTCCCCAGCCTGGGCTCCATCTATGAGGTTACAGACCATCCATATTTCATGCAGACACTTCATTTGCTGAGAGAAAAAACTACTAAGCCAGTCAAAATAACTACCAATGGCTGCAAACTAACCACCACAGTAGCCGCCGAATTGGCTGAATTGAAACCTGTTTACCTGTATCTCTCCCTGAATAGTTCCTCACACTCTCGCCGCAGAAAACTCATGAGAGACCCGAATCCAGAAATAGCTATCAACTCTTTACCCCTTCTAAAGCAGTACCATATCCCATATGCCGCAGTCATTGTTCCCTGGCCGCTGGACAGCTTCAAGGAAATGCTCGCTGACCTTTCTTCTACAGTAGCCTATGCTGCTGAAAATGAGGCGCACCTTGTCCAGATTAACCTCCCTGGATACTCCAGGCATTTCTCATCTTCACAGCTTTTCGACCTGCACCAGGCCTGGAAGACGGTCATTTCATTAGTCCGGGAGCTCAAAGGCTCATACCAGTGCCCTGTGGTAACCATGCCCAGCCTGTATGAGGAGAACATTTACCACCAGCACAAGAATCTTCCCCAGATAATAGGTGTGGTGAAGAACTTCCCCGCCTACTTCAGCAGCCTGGAGTCAGGTGATGTCATCCAACAAATAAATGGTATTCCTGTTCACAACAGACCGCAGGCTCGAGAGCTTCTCTCGCTGACCAAGCAAAGCGATGTTACAGGGATTAGACTCGTAGTCAGCAGGGGCAATCAGACAGTTCAGGCCACTCTGAACCCGGCTAGTTACTCTTATCCCTGCTCCGAAAACATAGACGCTTATCTCGGCATAGTGTTTGCAGGTTCTGGATTTAGGACGAGCTACATAGAAACCCTGAAAGAGATTATCGAAGCTCATCAGGCAAAACACGTCCTTCTCCTTTCTTCAGAGCTAGTAAAGCCAACGCTTGAGCAATGCTTGACTGAATCCCGACTCCTGAAAAACAGTGAAATCAAAATCGATATTGAAGTTCCCCAAAACAACTTCTTTGGCGGTAATATCTTCATGGGCGACCTGGTGGTCCAGGACTTTATTGACCACATCAAGAACCATATAATGCATAATAGGGGTAAACCAGACCTGGTAGTAATCCCATCATCTCCTTTTAATCTCAGCGCCTGGGGGTGTGACCTGACCGGACGAGTTTACCTTGATATTGAAAGGGAGGCCGGCGTACCAGTGGCACTCTTGCCCTGTAGCACCATCTATAACTGAAGGCAATACCAGCAGGGTTATCCAATGCATCAACCGCATTGATTAGAGATTGACGG
This sequence comes from Dehalococcoidia bacterium, assembly GCA_012961565.1. GTDB lineage: Bacteria > Chloroflexota > Dehalococcoidia > GIF9 > UBA5629 > DTZC01. The sequence continues at coordinate 976 of DTZC01000034.1, read as the reverse complement.
AGGTAAACGACTATGACTGAAGCTATAGAGGCAATAAAACAAAAAAGGCAAGAGTGGGAGGAAAAGGTGCTGAAACCAGCCCTGCACAGGTTCAACCTTACTGAATCCCCGACTGAATTCTACACCCCCGCCGACATCGAAGACTTTGATTTCCTGACCAGGGTCGGCTTCCCGGGGCAATATCCTTTTACCGCGGCCACTTACCCCACATCTCCGTACATACCGGCTCCGAGAAGAGGCTTGCCCTCGGCTTCAGGGCTGGTGAGAGCAGCAACTTACTCGGGCTACGGGACTGCAGAAGACACCAGAAACTACTACAAGGAGATGCAAAAACGGGGGCAAAGGAGAGGACCCAATCTAGCCTTTGACTTGCCAACTCAATGTGGCTATGATTCGGACAACCCTCTGGTGCGCGGAGAAGTGGGCAAGACAGGTGTAGCCGTGGACACGCTCAGAGACTTTGAGATGATTTATGAGCCTTTCCAAGGAGACCTTGAGCTTGACAAGATCGCCTCTAACTTCACCATCAATGCTCCCTGCAATATCATCATATCCATGTTCTTTGCTCTGGCGGAGAAAAGGGAAGTGCCGCTAAGCAAACTCCGAGCCACTCCGCAGAATGACATCCTGAAAGAATTCATCGCCCGCGGCACCTATATCTTCCCTCCACGACCTTCCATGAGAATGTTTCGTGATAGTTTAGTATTTTTCACCAGATATTGTCCTAATGTGAATATTACCAGCATCGGGGGCTATCACATTAGAGGTGCCGGAGCTACCCGAGAGCAAGATTTAGCCTACAGCATGGCTATACTGATTGCCTACCTCCAAGAAGGAGTTAACGCTGGTCTGGACGTTGATTCTTTTGCTCCCAGGTTCACCGTCAATGCTTTCGGAGGTAGCATGGACTTCTTCAAAGAGATAGCTTTCCAAAGAGCAGCTCGCCGTATGTGGGCTAAGATATTGAAGGAGAAGT
>DTZC01000033.1 GCA_012961565.1 Dehalococcoidia bacterium | reverse complement strand
GATGCAGATGGACTACATATCGGACAGGGTGACCTGCCTTTAGCTGTTGTCCGCCAGGAATTACCCATCGACAAGATTATCGGGCTGTCAACACAGACCCTAGCCCAAGCATTAGAGGCAGAAGCCTCCGGAGCTGACTACATAGCCATAGGCTCTATATACCCGTCTCCAACTAAGCCGCAGGCTACTGTTGTTGGGCTGGAACGACTGCGTCAAATCAGAGAGGCAATATCCATACCTATAGTTGCTATTGGTGGCATTAACACAGAGAATATCGCTGCAGTCATAGCTGCCGGAGCTGATTCAGCTGCTGTTATCAGCGCTGTCACATCACAGGAAGACATACAAGCATCAGTACGTCAACTGGTCAAAGAAATTGAAAAAGAAGCAAAAAGTCACCCAAAACCTGGAAACTATCACTAATCGGATTCACTCTCACCTCTCCACCAAAGACGCTGCCAGGGAGCATGCCTTGCACCTGAGCCGCCAGATAGTTCGCCACAGTGCCAACGCTATCCGCGCCATTCACCGCCAGGACAGAACTAGGGCCGAGCGATTCCTGAGCGCAGCCCAGGCATTGCTTAGTGAACTAGACGAGGACGTTTTACAAAAACATAACGACTTCGCTCATTCTGGCTTTGTCCATGATGCCCAGAAGGAATTCACAGAGGCTAGTATTACCTTAGCTATCATTGCCAGCAATTCCCTCCCTGAACCCGAGACACTGAGAGTCAGCTACCCAGCATATTTAAACGGCCTGGGCGAGGCTGTTGGTGAACTGAGACGCTACCTTCTTGACAGCCTGCGGCGGAATGACCTTTCACGCTGTGAAGAGATGCTGACAGTTATGGATGATATTTACACTACCCTGGTAACCATGGATTTCCCGGAAGTCATCACTTATGGATTAAGGCGGACGACCGATTCTGTCCGTGGCATTTTGGAAAGGACCCGGGGCGACCTTACCCTCGCCCTGAGGCAGAAGGAGCTCGAAGAAAAGCTGCAAAAGATACCTCGCAGGACTGCATAGAATAGCCTTTCAGTTTCATACAAAATGAGAAAGCGGCATCTCATAAAAAGCTTTATGTCAAATAAGCTATTGACAAACTTTGGCAAACGTGTTTAAATAAAAAACAATATGCAAAAGTGCCCTCTGAAATACCCTCGGTTTGTTTGCCCTTAATATATATCTGGTGTTGTCTGGGGCACAGGTGGAGCAGAGTGGATTGATGGAGTGGAAGCGAGAAGAGCTTAGGGTTGAAAAGGAAATAGGCGAACCCATTCTCGTCGTAGAAAACGCCATGAAAGCCTTTGGCGGCCTCCAGGCATTGAACAACATCAGCTTCGAGGTGCGGCGGGGTGAAATTCTCTCCATTATTGGTCCTAATGGTGCTGGGAAGAGTGTCATGCTCAATTGCATCAATGGACTACCAGGATATCGTCTTGACTCAGGTCGAATAGTCTTCGATGGTCAAGATATTACCAACTGGCCACCCCATAAACGTGCTCACATCGGCATCTCTCGAACCTTCCAAAAAATTGAATTATTTGGTGGTATGACAGTGCTCGATAACGTAAAACTGGGGCGGCACATGAAGATGAACACCGGCTGGTGGGACGGTGGTATTTACTGGGGAAAGGCAGTTAAGGAGGAGGCAAAGCACCGAAAATGGATTGAAGAGAAGGTATTTGAGACCTGCGAGATAGAGATATACCGTAACCGAATTACCGGGATGCTTCCTTACGGTGTACAAAAGCGTATCGAGCTAGCACGGGCTCTGGCTATGGGACCTAGGCTTCTGTTACTCGATGAACCTATGGCCGGATTGAATCTGGAGGAGGTCGAGGATATGACCCGGTTTATCCTCGATGCCAATGAGGAAAAAGAGTGGAACTGCACCATCATCTTGGTGGAGCATGACATGGGAGTGGTCATGGACATCTCAGACCGGGTGATTGTCTTCGACTGGGGTGCGAAAATAGCTGACGGTCCACCCGAAGAAGTGCAGAATAAACCAGAGGTCATCCGGGCTTACCTGGGTGAGGTTGAAGAGACTTATATCACCCGCAGGTGATTGGCAAATGGCAGCAAAGACTAGAAAAGATGGATTGGAACCCATAAAAATCACCTCTGATACCACGCTAGCTAAAGTCTGGCTGGAGAAAAGTCGTCATTATGGTGCCAAAAAGGTTGCCATGCGAGAAAAGGAATACGGCATCTGGCAACCATATACCTGGCAAGAGTATTACGAGAACGTCAAGTCTTTCTCCCTCGGGCTAAAGGCTCTGGGGCTGGAGAGGGGTGAAGTAGTCGCCTTTATCGGGGATAACCGCCCACATGCTCTCTGGGCTGAAATGGCGGTATTGTGTGCTGGAGCTATTCCCACCTGGCTCTTTCAGGACTCACTGCTCGACGAGGTGGAGTATATCGTCCGTCACTCCGGAGCCAAATTCTACATTGCAGAAGGTCAAGAAGAGGTAGACAAGGGCTTGTGGATTAAAGACAAATGCCCTAACTTGCAAAAGATAATCTGGGAAGACCCCAAGGGGATGCGCTACTATCATGACCCCATACTGATAAGCTACCGCGAGGTTCAGGAACTTGGGCGAAAGCTTGATGAAGAGCGTCCCGGGCTGTTCGAAAAGATGATAGCTGAAGGTAAAGCTGATGATACCTGCCTTATTTTCTATACTTCAGGCACCACCGCTTTGCCCAAGGGAGCGGTGCTCACACACCGCAACATGCTGAGCATGGGTAAAAACCTGCTGCTGGTTGACCCTATCCCGGAGGAGGCCGAATTCCTCTCTTTCCTACCTATGGCTTGGATAGGAGAACAGATGATGTCGGTAAGCGAGGGGATAATTGCTGGCTTCACTATCAACTTCCCCGAAGAACCCGAGGTATTTCTGGAGAACATCAGGGAAATTGGACCGCAAGTGATGTTTTCGGCACCTCGCAATTATGAAGCCATGGTACGGAGCTGCATGGTCAAATACGCTGACGCTAGCTGGATCAAAAGGAAGACCTGGGACCTGTGTATGTGGATTGGCTACAAAGTAGCTGATATGAAGTTTGAAAAAAAACCTATACCATGGTACTGGAAGATAGCCTGGTGGCTTTCTTACTGGATAAACCACCGCCAGGTGCTGGATACACTGGGACTGAAGAGACTCAGATATGCCTATACCGGCGGCGCCCCACTTGGTGACGAGCAGTTCCGCTTCTTCCACGCCCTGGGGCTTAATCTGAAGCAAATCTACGGACAGACGGAGATCTCAGGCATCTCGGTTATCCATCGGGACGACGATGTCAAATTTGATACCGTTGGTTTCCCCCTACCTGAAACTGAAATCAGAATCAGCGACAACAACGAGATACTTTCTCGCAGTCCCTGTGTGTTTCAGGGCTACTACAAGATGGACGAGGAAACCAGAAAAACACTCCTGCCAGGCCCTTGGCTTTACTCTGCCGATACCGGCTTTATGGATGAGGATGGTCACCTTATCTGCTTCGACCGCTCCAAGGATGTTATGGTCCTGTCCGATGGCTCGCTTTCAGCCCCACAGATACTTGAAAATCGACTGAAATTCAGCCCCTATGTCCAGGATGCCTGGGTCATCGGCGACCGACGTCCTTATGTGGTAGCCATTATCTGCATAGATTATGGTACTGTGGGGCGCTGGGCTGACGATAGGGGTATTCCCTACACCAGCTATCCCGAGCTGTCTCAAGAACCCGAAGTCAATGAGCTGATGCTGGACATCGTGAGGAAGGTAAACCAGCGCCTGCCTAAGGCACAGCATATCAAGAAATTTGTTAACTTTTATAAAACATTTGAAGCCGACGATGATGAGCTCACCCGGACGCGTAAATTAAGGCGGGGCTTTATGGAAGAAAGGTACAAACCCATCGTTGAGGGTCTTTATAGTGATACCGACTTTATCGACCTGGATACCACCATTACCTACGAGGACGGAAGAGTAGCCCAAGTAAAATACGGGATGAGGGTAAACTTCGTGCCCGAGGAGGCTTAATGGTACATTTCACCGAGATAGTCATCACCGGTCTTCTGGTAGGTGGGATATATGCAGCTATTGCCTTGGGCTGGGCAATCATTTTCAAGACTTCCGGCGTGATTAACCTGGCTACCGGCGAGCTGACCATGATCGGGGGCTACACTTGTTTTGCCCTCTACAGTTTTGGGCTGCCCTTCATCGCAGCTCTGCTGGGAATGCTGGTGATCGCCATACTCGTCGGCATACTCACTGAGCGACTCTGGCTGCGACCTATGATCGGCGAGCCGGTCCTCTCAGTGATTATGGTAACCGTGGGCATCTCCTTCGCCTATAAGGCTATAGTAGCACTTATCTGGGGCGCTGACACCCGCGTCTTCTCTCCACCTGTATTTCCCCTGGAGCCGCTCATGCTGGGACCAATACACATCAGCCAGGTCTTCCTCTACAGCTTCTTGGTGGCTGGCATAATGATGGCAGTACTCATTTACTTCTTCCAACGTACCCGCACTGGCTTGGCAATGCAGGCTACTGCCGACGATGAGATGGCTGCCCGCTCTATGGGTATCCCTGCCAGCTCCGTTTACCGCTGGACCTGGATTATCGCCTTCATGTCCTGCGGTATCGCTGGTGCACTGCTGGGCAACATCAATGGATTGAACATCTCTATAAGCTATCTGGGACTTCTGGTTCTTCCCGCAGTAGTTATCGGCGGGATGAACTCTATACCCGGTGCGGTAGCTGGTGGGTTGATTATCGGAGTCCTGGAAAATCTGGGGGACGCTTACATTTCTCCCTTCTTCCCTGGAGGTGTCAAAACTACCTTCCCGTTCTTGGTTATGTTGATAATTATGCTGTGGAAGCCCTACGGTTTTTGGGGTTGGATTAAGATAGAGAGAATGTAAAGCGGCAGGCAGGAAATGAAGCTACCGACCGGAGTCCATTTCGACAACTACGAAGCCGACCACGCCTGGTGGAAGACCAGATTTGTCTGGATCCGCATGGTGCTTCTGCTCTTCGTCCTCCTCTGGGTCATCCCTCAGTTTGTTGGTGATTACTGGCTCTCCTTCCTCAACATGGTAGGCTATACCATCCTCGGGGCTGCCGGCGTACAATTACTTATCGGCTATACCGGGCTCATCACACTGGGGCATGCTGCCCCCATTGGCTTCGGGGCTTTTGCTTGTGCCCTTTCCATGTACCTGTTCAATATACCCTATTTGCTCAGCTTCCTCATCGGTATGATCGCCGCCGGATTGCTCTCACTGCTCTTCGGACTCCCTTGCGTCCGTGTCAAAGGGTTCTACCTTATCATGACCACCATGGCTATGCAGTTCATCACCGTGGATGTAATCCTGACGCAATTTCTCGGTCCGCTGGCAGGCAAGGGGCGAGGTGGTGTCCTGGCTATCGAACCGGGGATGTTCAGTATCGGACCTTGGGTAATCTACTCCGTCAAAGATGCCTATATCTGGATGATCATCATCTGCATCATAGTCCAGGTGTTTATGGCGAATTTGATGCGCACCCGTGTCGGACGTGCCTGGATGGCTATCCGCGACAACGACATCGCCGCCGAAGCCCTCGGAGTCAATATTGTTTACTACAAGCTGCTAGCCTTTTTCATCGCCGGTGCTCTGGGTGGAGTAGCTGGCTGCTACTGGCTGACTAATCTCTCCATCGTCAGTCCGGAGCACTTCATGTTCCCCTGGAGCCTCTGGCTGGTGGGGGTGATTCTTATCGGCGGCGTCGGCAGCCTGTATGGGCATATCTTTGGTGCCATTTTTATGACCGGTGTCCTGGAGGTAGTCAAGCTGGTGCTGGTGCCCTTGGCAGACATTATCCCCGGAACTATGGAGAAGTTCCTTTATATTAAAGACCTCGTCTTCGGACTGGCAATCATACTGTTTCTTATCTTCGAACCAAACGGCATCTCTTACCGCTGGTGGCAGATTAAGAACTATATCCATCTCTGGCCTTTCTCATATTAGACTGTGAAATCAAGCGGAGGCGCTTATCGGATGGTGAAATCAAGTAGCGCTGAGGTTTTAACCTCGGGTGCCCCCGACACTTTAGGGTTGGGGCTATCGGTGATGGATACAGTTGATACGGTCCAGGCAACATTGGTGAATTAAAACGCGTCAGGAAATGGGGGTGTTGCTAAACATTGTTAATATATTGCCACACAGAGTGAGCCCAGAATTAGCTGTACTGAATAAAGGAGGTGATGGAAAAATGGGGTACTGAACCAAAAAGACACTGAAGCGTGTGTTCTTGTGTCCAAAAATCTAAGTGAAGGAGGTAAAAAGTGAGAGGAAAATGGTCTATTGCAGCTGCAGGAACGTTACTTACACTCTTGATTGTGCTAGGGTGCGCTCCAGCAGCTCCAGCCCCAGGAGTACCAGCTCCAACAGTGGTCAAGATTGGTGCCCTGCAGGACATGACCGGTGCCACTTCAGATGTGGGCAAGGATGAGGCTCTGGGGGTGGTGGAGGCAGCAGCCTACTTCAATGATTTGGGAGGTATCAACGGCAAGCCCATTAAGTTGTTCCAGTATGACTATGGCTACCGTGTCCCCGAAGCAGTCACCACGTACAAACGTTTCCGCGATTACGATAAAGTAATTGCTGTGCT
>DTZC01000032.1 GCA_012961565.1 Dehalococcoidia bacterium | reverse complement strand
CTGAAACACCCTACTTCTACAGCACCTACGAAACGGAGAATGAAGCCGAACCGCTGTTAGGTAAAAAGGCGGTGGTCATCGGTAGCGGACCCATTCGCATCGGACAGGGAATAGAGTTTGACTACTGCTCGGTCCACGCCGCGTGGGCTCTTCGAGACGCCGGCATCCACAGCATAATTGTCAATTCCAACCCCGAAACAGTTTCCACCGACTTCGATACCAGTGAACGGCTCTACTTCGAGGCTTTGGACGAAGAAAGTCTGCGAGATATCCTTGAAAACGAGAGTTCGCCACTCGAAGACAATACTCCACCACCCTCAATTATACAATTCGGCGGACAGACAGCAATCAACCTAGCTGAGCCTCTAATTCGCAGCAATATGTCGATACTAGGCTCTACTGTCGATACAATTGATATAGCCGAAGACCGCCGCCGCTTCGAGGGCTTCCTCAACCAGCTAGGTATACCTCAACCACCAGGCGCCGCTGTAACCTCCCTTCGCGAAGCAATCGATGTTGCCAGACATCTGGGCTATCCCGTACTCGTCCGCCCCAGCTACGTCCTCGGTGGCCGAGCTATGGAAATTGTCCATAACGAGGAGGAGTTGGTCCGCTATGTGAGATTGGTGCTGGAGATGGACAGCAAGCACCCCACCTTGATTGACAAGTATTTTGAAGGTAGAGAAGTTGAGGTGGATGCCGTCTGCGATGGGGAAGATGTCCTCATCCCCGGGATAATGGAGCATATTGAGCGTGCTGGCGTGCACAGTGGAGACTCCATCGCCATCTATCCCGCGCTCAACCTCACACAGGAGGAGGTAAACACCGTCGTTGATTACACCATAAGAATCGCGCGGGCGTTACCGGTCAAGGGTTTGATGAATGTCCAGCTCGTGGTAATGCCCGGCAAGAACGGTACCTCATCGGTATACGCACTGGAAGTCAACCCGCGCGCCAGCCGCACCATCCCGTTCATTTCCAAGGTTACCGCTGTCCCTATGATTCAGATTGCCACCAAAATAATGCTTGGCATCAGCCTCAAAGAACAGGGCTACACCACAGGCTTATGGAAGCGCCAGAGACTGGTGGGCATAAAGGCGCCAGTATTTTCCATGTCCAAGCTGCCTGGTGTGGATACTTACCTCGGTCCTGAAGTGAAATCAACAGGCGAGGTAATGGGCATTGACTACACATTCGAAGCTGCCCTGGCCAAAGCCCTCATCGCTGCCGGACTTATGCTGCCCAGCCGAGGGAATCTGCTGTTCAGCATCGCTGATAAGAACAAGCGCGAGGCTTTACCTATAATCGAAGGCTTTTACTCCATCGGCTACCAACTATTTGCAACCGAGGGCACAGCAGCTATAATTGAAGCATCAGGTATGAAGGTCAAGAAAATTGGGAAGAAACTTGGTGAGGGGCATCCAAACGTGGTTGATATCATCAATGATGGCTCCGTAGTTGGGGTAGTCAATACCATCACCGGCGGTCGTACCTCACTCCAGGACGGCTTTCATATACGACGTGCCGCTGCTGAAAAACGCATCCCCTGTTTTACCTCTCTCGATACTGCCCGTGTAGTTTTGAAAGCTCTAGGCAACGGCAGCCGTTTTTTCAACGTTAAGCCGATCTACCAGTATCTAGTTCGGACGAATTGAAAATTGAAGCAGGTCTGGGCTACTATAGTTTCGAATTCTGAGATTATACCTAGTCACCACCTCCTCTGTCTCGAAGCCCCAGATATTGCTGCTGATGCCGACGCCGGTCAGTTCATTACCATAAAATGTGGGGACAGCCTCATACTTCGCCGCCCCATTAGCATTCACCAAGTGACTGACTCTGGCTACCTTCTGCTTTTCTTCCAAGTGGTAGGTCAAGGTACGCTATGGCTGTCTCAGCGCCAGAAAGGGGAAAGGCTGGATCTACTGGGACCTCTAGGCAATAACTTCACTATTGAACCAGCCTCCAGAAACCTGCTGCTGGTAGCCGGTGGCATAGGAATTGCCCCCTTGGCATTCCTCGCCCAGCAAGCACTGAAGCAAAACAAGTCACCAAGACTTCTCCTCGGCGCCCGGACTAAAGAGTTGCTTTATCCCACAGAATACCTACCGCCCGGCATGGAAGTCCTGGTTACCACTGAGGATGGTAGCTATGGCACAAAAGGCATGGCAACTGATATCCTCTACCGCCATCTCAACTGGGCTGACCAGATTCTTGCCTGCGGTCCAAAAGCTATGTACCAGACAATAGCCAGCCTTATGCAACAGCAGCCTGCTAGGAGACCAGTTCAGGTCTCGCTCGAAGTCAGGATGGGCTGCGGACTGGGCGCCTGCTTTAGCTGCAGCATAAAGACCCGATATGGTATGAAACAGGTCTGCAAAGATGGCCCCGTTTTCAATCTGGAAGAAATTCTGTGGCAGGAGGTAAAGATATGACAATAGTAAGCAAGACTATCCGCATCAGCACCAAGGGCAACTGCGACATGACTAACATCACCCCTGAGATAACAAGAGAAATCAACAATTCCGGTCTCAGCAACGGCATAGCAACTATTTTCGTCACCGGCTCAACTGCAGGTATAACCACTATTGAGTTTGAGGACGGTCTCATCAGTGACTTCAAAGAGATGTGGGAGCGAAACGTGCCCCAGAATATTACCTACCAGCACAACCGCAGATGGGGTGACAGCAATGGATATTCACACGTGAGGGCTTCTCTCCAGGGTCCGTCACTTGTCATCCCCTTTACCAACAAGAAAATGGCACTAGGTACCTGGCAGCAGATCATAATCGTCGACTTTGACAACCGCCCCCGGACCAGAGAGATTATTTTGCAGCTATTAGGGGAATAAGCAGCAAAGCATATGCCTACATACGTCCTTGAATAAATGGTTGACCTGCTCTATACTTCGACGGAGATAGCACATCAGCACTTAGGAGAGACGGAGGAATTACGAAATGGTCAAGAATATAGAGGAGGCCAAGGAACATGTCCTCAAGAGAACAAAGGAGCAGGGTATTAGATTCATTAGGTTATGGTTTACCGATATCCTGGGTTTTCTAAAGAGCTTCGCCATTACTGCTGACCAGCTGGAAGAGGCATTAAACAGTGGCATGGGATTCGATGGTTCGTCCATACAAGGTTTTGCCCGCGTCGATGAAAGCGACATGATTGCCATGCCTGACCCGAATACCTTCCGGACAATACCCTGGAGCCCCAAGGAGCAAGGTGTTGCTAGGATGTTCTGTGACATACACTGGCCCGGCGGTCAACCTTTTGAGGGCGATCCCCGGTACATATTGAAGAGAAACCTGAAGCGAGCCGCTGAGATGGGGTTTACCTTCTATGTTGGACCAGAGCTCGAGTATTTTTATTTCAAGAACTCTGAAGATACGCAATTCCTAGACCTAGGAGGCTACTTTGACCTGACACCGCCGGAGATTGCCACGGAGCTTAGAAGAGAAACAATTCTCTACTTAGAAGAGATGGGCATTGATGTTGAGTACAGCCACCATGAAGTCTCGCCTAGCCAACACGAGATAGACCTACGCTACACCGATGCTCTGACCATGGCTGACAATGTGATGACCTACCGCTTAGTTGTAAAGCAGGTAGCGCAACTACACGGTGCCTATGCCACCTTTATGCCCAAGCCAGTCCATGGAATAAATGGCAGCGGCATGCATGTTCACATGTCCCTCTTCGAGGGTAGTAAGAATGCCTTTTTTGAAAAGGATGCTCCGCACCATCTATCTGAAATAGGCAGAAGATTCATGGCCGGCTTGTTGAAACATATCGCCGAGATCACCTCGGTGTGCAATCAGTGGGTAAACTCCTATAAGCGCCTCGTTCCTGGCTATGAGGCGCCCTGCTATATCACCTGGGCCCGAAGGAACCGAGCTGATTTGATTAGGCTCCCTGAGTATCAACCGGGGAAGGAAACTGCTACCAGAATAGAGCTCAGGTCCCCAGACCCTGCGTGCAACCCTTACCTTGCTTTCAGTGTTATACTTGCTGCCGGCTTGGAGGGAATCAGGAAAGGCTACGAACCGCCACCACCAACCGAAGAGAACGTCTTCGAAATGAGCCCGGAAGAGAAAGAACAAAGAGGCATAGAAACCCTCCCTGGCAGCTTATACGAGGCGATACTTCTCACCGAGCAAAGCCAGCTGGTTAGAGAGGCTCTAGGCGAACATGCCTTTGTCAGCTTTATCCAGAACAAAAAGGTAGAGTGGGACAGATACCGCACACATGTAACCGACTACGAACTCAACAACTATCTCCCGCTTTTGTAGCTCTGAGCACCAGCCGACAACTTCGTTTTGAAGCACTCACGAAGCCTCATACCGATATCGTGAAATGTGATCTAATCTGGCAGTCAAAGTCGGGCGGAGAATTGGATTAGCCCTTACTTGCAGTCTTGATGCTGCAAGTCAGCAAGATCTGGATAACGCTTCCACACTTAGGACAAGTGACTTCGATGGTTGCGGGCTGTCTCATTACTCGTTCTACCAGTGCTGTAACCACCGAATCGATGTTATCCAGCCGTTTGTCTAACATCTCTAGACTTTTTTTCAGCTTCTCCTCATCCATAGTAGCAGACCTTCTACTGGTTGTGCATTTGCTATGTCTTCATAAACAAAAAGGGAGAGGCTATCAGAATCTCCTCCCCCAGCACTAACTGATTTTGCCTGATATCAGCCTTCACAAGCTTTTTTCAGCAACCCCCATTGCTCCCAATTCGCCTTTCTCAGCTTTTATCAGGCTGTCCACCTTGGCACTAACTGTCCCTTCCAAATACTTGCGGAAAGCTTCCCGGGCTCCTGGGGAGGCTCTAAGTGCCTCCTTGGCCCGTTTCCACTCGGCATCGGTCAGCTCATTTATCCGTTCTGGAGTCAATGGGAATTCCTCACCCATAATATGCTCCGCCCAATCCAAGACTCTACTGGTAACTGCTCGTTTCAGACGGTCAAAGGAGAGAAATTCTTCATTGCAATAAGGTCTGGGTGACCACTTTTCATCTGCCATCGCAAGACCTCCTGCTCATATCCGTACCGTCTATAGCTGCCTTGCTTATGATATGCCTCATTGAAGCACTATGTCAAGCCCTGTCCAGATTCAGGAAACATGCACACCATCGAAGTTTCGAACTGGCTTTAATTCGACCTGAAAAAGCATACTGCATCCCAAAAAATCGCCATCGCTGGAAAATTCTTGCCTCCAGCACTGGTATGGAAACAGGAGGTTGTTCCAGTGGCGGGAACCTATTCTTCTATTGTCTTCTAGTCAATGTCATAGACCATCTGCACCTTAACCCGAAACTCCAGTTCCCCCGGGGTGATAGGGGTGGGTGGAGAAACTGTCCCCTCAGCCTTTGTCATGTAGTCTCTCACTATAGGTGGTGGAGATATTCCTTCAGAAATATAGAGCACTCTGCCCAGCTTGATGTTGGCTATGCTGGCTACCTGTTTGGCTTTCGCCATCGCAGCTTTCACGGCTCCCTCACGAGCCTCATTGTAATAAGGTGCTGGATCATCAACACTAAAACTGATACTCTCAATGCGTGTCAGGTCACCACCAGCTGCAGCCACAGCATCGATGGTACTACCAGCCTTTTCCACCTGTCTTATTTTTGCCACCACGATATTAGCTACCCGAAAGCCGATAATCTCCTCTGTACGTTCGCTTTCAATCCATCTCCGCACTGGGCAGATGCTGAACTGTTGCGTTTGCACATCCCTTTCAGCCACACCGCTGGCTTTCAGTGTCTTCATAACTCTATTCATAGCCTCGGCTGCATTGTGCTGTGCTTCAGATACAGTCTTTGCCTCGGATTCTATGCCGAGCCTGAGCAAAACGATATCAGGGACTGCCATGGCTATCCCTTCGCCGGTCACCCACAAACCAACCTGTTGCTGGCTGTAGATAATCCTAAAAGGTTCACCCAGTTCTGGCATAGTCATATGAGCAGATATAGAAGGGGGTGATACCTCTGCGCCTTCGCCAATGACACAACTGCTAGCACCGACCATAACCACGACCAGAATTACACAGGAGAGGAATAAATAGCGTGTCTTCATTTTGACCTCCTTGAAAATTCTTCGGAATCAGCGCTCGAGCACGTCCTAGCTCATCGGCATCACCTCTCAACCAAGGAATCCACACG
>DTZC01000031.1 GCA_012961565.1 Dehalococcoidia bacterium | reverse complement strand
CTTTTCCTTTTCCTTTTCCTCCAACTTCAGTTCGAGCAAACGGGCATAGAGGACTTTGAGAGCGCCTTCCTTGTTCCGGTGCTGGGAGCGTTGGCTCTGACAGGTGACTACTATGCCGGTGGGAATATGGGTTATTCTCACTGCACTGCTTGTCTTTTGCATGTGTTGTCCTCCGGGTCCGCTTGACCTGAAGGTGTCTATTTTCAAATCATCGGGATTTATCTGTATGTCTAGGGTCTCTTCGGCTTCAGGAAGGACTTCAACCAGAACAAAAGAGGTATGTCGTGCGTGGTCAGCGTCAAATGGTGATAGGCGAACCAGGCGGTGGACTCCGTGTTCTGATTTCAAATAGCCGTAGGCGTAGTCTCCTCTAATTTCCAGTGTTGCACTCTTGATACCAGCTTCGTCACCCGGGGATACATCCAGCACTTCGGCTTTGTAGCCGTGACGTTCTGCCCACCTGAGGTACATTCTGAGCAGCATTTCTGCCCAGTCTTGAGACTCGGTGCCGCCAGCACCGGCGTGAATTGCCAGTATGGCATCTCTAGCGTCGTACTCATCGCTCAAAAGCAATCTAGTCTCCAGCTTGCGGAGCTCAGCAGCTAGCTCTTCCGTCTCACGCTGAATTTCCGCTTGAAGTGAGTGGTCGCCCTCTTCGATAGCTAAGGTTGTCATATCAAGGAGTTCGGTGACTCTTTTCTCTAGCCGGCGCCAGGTTTGGACTTGGTCGTCCAGGGCTCGCAGTTGTTTCATAACAGATTGTGCTCTGGTGGGGTTGAGCCAGAAGTCAGGCTGGCTTGTTTCAGTCTGTAGTCTGGCAATTTCCCGTTCCTTGCCGGGGATGTCAAAGATGCACCATCATGTCTGAGATTTGACGGTGCAGGGATTCTAGTCTTTCTTTTTCTTCCTGCATGTTAGCTCCTATTCCGAGAAATTTGAATTGGGAGAACTAGTCAAATAATCTCCGGGTATATCCCTGCGATATAGCAAGTGGTCTACCACCGGCAGCAAGGTGAGCCAAGCGTGCTGGCTCGGGAAGACGGTAATCGCAGCAGCACTCCATTACCCAGTGCACGGCTGTCGGCAGGTCGATTTTGTGACCAATGGAGATGTAAACAGGACTTACGTTGGCTTTGGTTCGCAGGGCTATCCCGATGACCTCATCGTTGTCACTAAGCTCAGCATATGCCCCGGCCTGTGGGGTTAACGGTCTGTGAGTACCGCAGAGGCGTGATTTAGCACAGCCTATTGCAGGCACATCGAGAAGCAGTCCGATATGTGAGGCAAGCCCAAAGCGCCTGGGATGGGCGATTCCCTGCCCATCTACTAGAAGGAGGTCGGGTTCGGCAGACAATTTTTCACAGGCAGCTAATACTAGCGGTGCTTCGCGAAAGGATAGCAATCCCGGTATATAGGGGAAATCTAGTTTACCTTCCGCAGTCTGTACCTCGACCGGCTTTAGTTCAGGGTAATTCAATACGACTGCAGCGGCACGAGCAATCCCTTTGGAGTCAGGGGCTGAAATGTCAACTCCGGCGATAAAGCGTGGATTGATAGCCTCACAATATCTTATTACTTGGTTGGCTAGTTCTCGTTGTATTTGCTCTGCTTGAGCCACGCTCAGATGCCAACTGTGCAACTGGTGTATTCTCATCAGTCTGATTATAATAGCTGTGTGCTTTAATGGCAACATTTAGGCTGGCTCCTGTTGCCTGTCTGCAGGGGTATCGCCTCAATTTCTATGATTGGGACGGTCTTTTTGGTAACTGGTATCTTTGTTAAAGGTAATAGGCTTGTCTTAGCCTTAAGCGGTTGGGAGCGTTTAGAAACAATACATTCTTATACATGTTAACTCACTGATGTAGCCTCGACTCAATATACCTTAACTGACCACTGTAGCTCCGACCCTTCAGGGTTGGAAGGCTGAGGTTAAAGCCTCGGCACTACATTTGGAAATTTCTATCCGTAGGTTGAGACTGTAGGGGTGCAGGTAGGAATAATCCTTTGGCTAAAGCCTTATTGTCGCATTAGTAAACATCTCTTAGCGGTTCATATTTGACAGGCATGGCAACTTGGTGCATAATAGCGTGCGAAAAATTAGAGGAGGCTTAGACTAAATAAAGACTGACCATGGTGAAAATTAGGCTGCGGCGGGTAGGTGCCAGAAACAAACCTATGTATCGGGTGGTGGTGGCTGATGCTAGGTCACCCCGAGACGGAGCCTTTATTGAGGTCATCGGTCATTATAACCCTTTGACTGAGCCGGCGACCTTTGCTATTGATGAGGAAAAGGCGCTGAAATGGCTCAGTCGAGGGGCTAAACCGACGAATACTGCATTGAGCCTGCTCACAAAAGCAGGGATAATGGAGAAATTGGAATCAGTCTCAGCAGGGAAGGTGAGAGCAGCGAAATCGGAGAAAGTGACGACCACAACCGAAAGCAAATCAACTACCGAGGAGTCATCGCAATGAAGGAGCTAATAGAATATATCGCTAAATCTATTGTCAGTGCACCTGAGGGCGTAAAAGTTACTGAGGAAGCCGATGACAAAGCCGTGGTGGTGGTCAAATTAGAAGTTGCTCCTGATGACAAAGGCAGAGTTATTGGACGGCAAGGGCGTGTTGCTGAGGCAATGCGCACCTTGCTGCGTGTAGTTGCGACCAGAGAGGGTGTTCGAGCTAGACTCGAGATAGTATAGCTGTTTTCAGAATCGCTAAGCCAAGCGATTGCTGGCCGATTGTGCCAGCATAGTCTGTTATTTAGAGGAGATGTCTAACTGTGTCCTCTTCCCAGGTCTGACTTGAGTTTCCGGCGCCGGCGTTCGACCACTTTGAGTCGGGCGAGGGAGCGACGGAGAGCAGCTTCAGCTCGGCTGGCATCAAGCTCGGGGGGATGAGTTCTCAGGCGTTTTTCAGCTCTGCGTTTTGCCTGTTCGGCACGCTCGATGTCAATCTCTTCAGCGCGCTCGCAGGCATCAGCCAGGATTATGACCTTATCAGGGCGTACCTCGAGGAAACCGCCTGAGACTGCCAGATATATCTCTTCGCCATCTTTCCTGATGAGCAGTTCCCCGGGGTTGAGCATGGTCATCAGTGGTGCATGGTGAGGTAGTATGCCTAATTCCCCTTCGATTCCGGGGGCAACCACTACGTTTACGTCATCGGCGAAGACTTGACGTTCGGCAGTTATGATTTCGAGTCTAAAGGTCGACATTACTCCCCACTGAGCTTTTCTGCTTTGGCTACTGCTTCATCGATAGTGCCAACCATGTAGAAGGCGGCTTCAGGCAAGTGGTCGTGTTTGCCTTCAAGGATTTCTTTAAAGCCACGAACTGTCTCTTTGACTGGGACATATTTACCTTCTGTGCCGGTGAAAGCTTCAGCGACGAACATGGGCTGGGAGAGAAATCTTTGAATGCGTCGAGCTCTGGCTACAGTAAGTTTATCTTCCTCGCTTAATTCTTCCATGCCCAGTATTGCGATTATATCCTGCAGGTCCTTGTAACGTTGTAGTACCCGTTGTACACCTCGGGCAACCTGATAATGCTCCTCGCCGACAATTTGAGGGTCAAGAATGCGTGAAAAGGAGGCTAGCGGGTCAACGGCTGGATAGATGCCGAGTTCGGCGATCGAGCGCTCCAGGGAGATAACGGCGTCAAGATGACCGAAGGTGGTGACTATTCCAGGGTCAGTGTAGTCATCAGCCGGGACGTAGATAGCTTGAAATGAGGTGATGGAGCCTCTCTTAGTAGAGGTAATCCTTTCTTCTAGTTCACCAACGTCAGTAGCCAGTGTTGGTTGATAAGCTACAGCGGAAGGCATCCGTCCCAGAAGTGCTGAGACCTCCATGTTAGCGAGAATATAACGGTAGATATTATCAATAAATAGCAAGACATCTTGCCCTTCAGATTCACGAAAGAATTCTGCCATGGTGACGCCGGTGAGACCGACACGGGCTCGTACACCTGGTGGCTCGTTCATCCGCCCAAAGACCAGCATCGTCTTGTCAAGTACTCCGGACCGTTTCATTTCCAGCCACAGGTCGTTGCCCTCTCTTGACCTTTCGCCGACCCCGGCGAATACAGAGAAGCCACCGTGTTCAGTGGCAATATTATGAATTAATTCCATAATGATAACTGTCTTGCCTACTCCAGCACCGCCATAGGCCCCGATCTTCCCCCCCTTGGTAAACGGGGTAATCAAGTCTATTACCTTGAGTCCTGTTTCCAGCATCTGTGTGGTTGTTTCTTGCTCTTCTAACGGTGGAGGTGGGCGGTGTATGGGAAGATATTGGTTGGTTTCTACGGGCCCCAAGTCATCTAAAGGTTCGCCGAAAACATTGAACAACCTGCCCAGAGTGGCCCTTCCCACTGGCACCATTACTGGTGCCCCGGTGTCAATTGCCTCAGCTCCGCGTGTCAGCCCGTCGGTGGGACACAAGGCGAGACAGCGGACCCAGTTATTGCCCGTGTGGTGCTGTACTTCGAGGATGATTTTATTGCCATCCTGGTTGACTTCAATAGCGTTATAAATAGCGGGCAATTCTTCCTGGGGGAATTCGACATCAACTACGGTTCCGATGACTTGGACTACTTTGCCTTTAGCCAAAATCTCACCTCCTCTAGTGCAGGACTTCGACACCACCAGTGATGTCAAGAAGTTCTTTGGTAATCATTTCTTGACGAGCCTTGTTCAAAGTCAGGGTTAACTCTTCAATAAGTTCGTTGGCATTCTCGGTGGCATTGCGCATGGCTACCATGCGGGCGGACTGCTCACTGGCAATGGCTTCTAGGATAGCATGGTAAACTCTCATTTCTACAAACCGGGGTAAGAGCTCGCCCAAAACGAACCTAGGGTCGGGTTCATATATGTATTCCTTGGGTTCGAGCTTGGGTATTTCTGCCGGCTGAACGGGTAACAGGAGCTCCAGCGTTGGGTTCTGTACCATCGTGGTAACAAAGCGAGTGTAGGCTAAATATACCTGGTCAATGTAACCGGTTGTGTAATCCTCGATGATGATGTGAGAAATGGGCAGTGTTTCTTGTAAGGAGGGTCGGTCACTGATTTTGGTAAACTCGGCGCGTATATCACGCTGGTGGCGGTGCATAAAATCCCGTCCCTTTCGTCCTATGGTTACCAGTGTCACCGGCACATTCTGTTCCAGAATGAAGTTCCCAGTAAGTCGATTCATGTTAGCATTCAGCCCGCCGCATAATCCCCGGTCTGTAGTAATATGGATTACACCTATCCTTTTCACCTCTTTTCTTTTTTCTAGTAGCGGGTGTGGGG
>DTZC01000030.1 GCA_012961565.1 Dehalococcoidia bacterium | reverse complement strand
TGGAAATCATACCTGACAGCAGCATTGGACTGCGCCTAGCCCAAGCCAACAAGGCTCTGGTTGGTGCTGATAGTATAACGGTCGATGGATATCTCATTAACGGAAAACCAACGCTGTTCTTGGCTGAGACCGCCAGGGAGAGCAAGATTCCGCTTTACGTCATCTGTGAAACTGCCAAGTTTGACATCCGTAGCTATGGTGCTACCTCCACAGAAGTAGAGCCCGGCTTCGACAAGACCCCAGTCGAACTTGTTACTGGCATAATAACGGAAAAGGGCACTATGGAGCCAAGTCTGGTCATCACCTACATTGAGCAAATGGCACAACTCTCCCAGAGATGAAGCTGGTGGCATGAACAAGGTGATATTCACAGACCTCGATGGCACTTTATTGGATAGGGCCACCTATTCCTATAAACAGGCTCTGGAGGCAGTCGATCTGCTACAGAAGAAAGGCATTCCTATTATTTTCTGCTCAACCAAGACCCGAGCTGAACAGGAGGTCTACAGAGAAGAACTGAACATCACTGACCCCTTCATAGTTGAGAATGGTGGTGCCATCTTCGTACCCCGAGATTACTTCTCCTTTCCTATTGACTACCACAGGGCTGCCAACAGCTATTTTGTGATCGAGCTCGGCATTCCGCATAACAGGGTGAGAGAAATATTGAAAAGAGTTGCCAGAGAGGTTGGTTGCCATATACAAGGTTTCGCGGATATGAGCCCGGAAGAGGTGGCTAGAGATACTGGCTTGAGCTTGAAGTTTGCTACTCTGGCAAAACAGAGAGAATATGACGAAACCTTCAAGATCGAGGATGCAGCAGAAAAAGTGAAGTTGGTGCTAAACAGAATTGCGGAGGCAGGTCTGACCTATACTCACGGAGGAACCTATTATGATGCTATCTGCGGCAGTGACAAAGGTAAAGCCACCATGATTCTAACCCAACTGTTGAGGAAGAAGCTGGGACAGATAGAGACCATCGGCATTGGCGATAACCAGAATGACATACCCATGCTTAAAGCTGTGGACATACCGGTCCTGGTCCAGAAACCTGACCATAGCTGGGAACAAACAGACCTTCCCAACGTGCGCAAAGTTATGGGAGTAGGACCTCAAGGATGGAGCAGAGCAATAAACGAACTGGTCGGAGATTGAAGTAGATTGTTCGAGGTCATCGACACACATGCCCATCTCGATGAGATTGCTGACCTCCAGGCAGCGCTGAAGGATGCCAGGAATGTCGGAGTGACAGCAATTATCGCAGTCGGCTCAAATCATCGCTCAAACCAGAGAATACTGGAAATCTGCCTCGAACATCCGGCCATCGTTTACCCAGCCTTGGGCTTGCACCCTTGGGAATTGGGTAATCTGGAACCTCACCACATCGAATCGACCCTAAAGTTCATCGAGGAAAAGACGGGAGGCGTTGTCGCCATAGGCGAAATAGGGCTCGACTATGATAAACGAGTCACCAAGATGGCCCCCAAAGAGTTGCAGAAAGAGGTCTTTAAGCGCCTCCTATGCCAAGCTAGGCAAGAGGCAAAACCGGTTATAGTCCATAGCCGCTATGCGTGGAAGGATAGCTTTGAAATAGTAAAAGAAACGGGCATTAAAAAAGCAGTGTTTCACTGGTTCACCGGCCTTTCCAGTGTCCTCAGAGAGATCCTCCAAGCTGGTTACTTTATCTCGGCAACTCCAGCGGCGGAATACCACGAAGAGCATAGAAGGGCTATCAAGGAGACGCCTCTGGAGAGACTGCTCCTGGAGAGTGATTGCCCTGTAATATATGGCAGAGAGACCAAGTATCGTTCTACTCCGTCCCATGTCTTGCGAAGCCTGAAAGCTGCTGCTGCCATCAAAGACCTGGGCGAAGTTACTCTGGCTGAGCAGACTACACGCAACGCCGCTCATTTCTTCGGTCTTGCATCCATTTATACATCCTGCTAACATAGCCCACTGCGGAGAAGAACCATGTATGTTGAAAGTCCCAGATATACTGAACGCTTCGGCTCAGTCAGGATAAACGATATCCAGAAGGTGATAGCCCTCGACTCGGGGCTAAAAACTGAAATACCACCTCACGGCGCCATGGGTGTGGTCAAGATATGCGAAGACACCATTAAGAAATTTGAAGAGAAGCTGGCTGTCGTAGTTCCGGTCAAGAACGAGAAACTCAAGCTATTTGAGGGCGTCATCAGTGGCATACCACACGATTGCCTGATAATCGTCGTTTCTAATAGCCACAGAGAGCCGGTGGATAGGTTCAGGATGGAAAGAGACGCTCTCAACCAGATGTGCCGTTACACCTATCGCCAGGCATATATCGTTCACCAAAAGGACTCTTTCGTGGCAGAAGCAATAAAGAAGGCGGGCTATGATGAGCTCCTGGATGAAGATGGACTGGTGAGAGATGGCAAAGCTGAAGGCATGGTAATAGGGCTGCTCATGGCTAAACTAGCTGAGAAAGAATACATTGGTTTTGTTGACGCTGACAATTACTCTCCGGGCTCGATACTGGAATACGTCAGAATCTATGCTGCCGCTTTTAGCATGGGCAAGTCTCCCTATGTCATGGTGCGGATACTATGGCACTATAAACCCAAATTCTCTGGTGGCACTTATTTCAAAAAATGGGGTAGGGTCTCGGAGACGACCAACAGGTGCTTCAATTCGCTTATCTCTTCTAGAACAGGCTTTGAAACCAACATCATTAAGACCGGTAATGCTGGAGAACACGCCATGAGCTTGAAACTGGCAGAACTGCTGCCTTATGCTTCAGGCTATGCAGTAGAGCCACAGGAGTTGGTGTCTATTTTCGAGCAATTCGGGGGCAGCCTGCCCTCCGGTCCTGATGATGTGGTAAGACACGGGCTGGACTTGTTTCAGATAGAGACCAGAAACCCGCATCTCCACGAAGAAAAAGGCACGGAACATCTTAATGGAATGCTGCTTGATGGACTGAGTACCATCTATCACTCGCCGCTTTGTGATAGAGAAACCAAGCAGCTTATCATCTCCCAACTTACCGCGCAAAAAACATTGAAATCCAAAAAAGAATTGCCGGCTCCGCACATCAACCGCCCACCAAGCCAGGTCGACATCAGGGAGTTCGCTAGGCATATGGACTCCCGTCTGGAAACTTATTCCGCCTTACATGAGGAATAGGATTCCAGTCTGTGGCACAGGTCAAATACTGAGACTGTTTACTAATGTAGCTGTAAGGCTTTAGCCAGCCCTTATTTTTGCCTGTAGCCCCGAGGTTTTAACCTCGGGAACTCGACCC